>CALDMR010000177.1 GCA_937915065.1 uncultured Clostridia bacterium | reverse complement strand
TGCATGGCGTCAAACAGCACAGCGCCGGGATCAGACCCTTCGTTCTGCCGCACAATATCCGCGCCTGCACGCTCCGACCAAATCTCCAGCTGATCCGCCGCCGCCGCGCGGAAGGTATCCGACGCGCAGAAGAGCACTTTTTTCCCCTCCCCGCGCAGCCGGTAGCCCAGTTTGCCGATGGTGGTGGTTTTACCCACGCCGTTCACGCCGATCATCATCACCACGCTGGGTTTTGTGGACAAATCCAGCGTCGTGTCTCCCACTTGCAGCATTTCTGCCAGGATACGGCGCAGCGCCTCCTTGACCTCTTCCTCCGTTTGCAGGTGTTCCTTTTTAATTGCAGTGCGCAGCTGCTCCACAGCCTCCGTCGCCACAGTAACGCCCAGATCGCCAAGAATCAGCGTTTCCTCCATGGCATCAAAAAACTCGTCATCCAATTTGATGCTGCCGCTGAATACTTTTTTCAGCTTGTCAAAAAAGCCCATAGCGCATACTCCTTCAACTATCCTTATTCGATCTTCAATTCCTTCGCCATATCATTCAAATTGATTGTCAAAACTCTCGACACGCCGCGCTGTCCCGCAAAATGCTCCATTTTGCGGGAGCCCTTATTTACACTTCCATCCGTCGGAATAAATTCGCCGGATGCCAAGGTTTCGCCTTCGGCGAAACGCTTGTGCGCGCCATTCGGCGCGGGGCAGGAGCGCGGAGCATACTCAGTCGATCTTCAATTCCTTCGCCATATCATTCAAATTGATTGTCAAAACTCTCGAAACGCCGCGCTCCTGCATGGTGACGCCGTAAAGTACGTCGGCTTCTTCCATGGTGCCACGGCGATGGGTGATCACAATGAACTGAGTTTTGCCCGCAATGCGGCGCATATATTTTGCATACCGCACCACATTGGCCTCGTCCAGCGCCGCCTCGATCTCATCCATCACGCAGAAGGGCGTGGGATGAACCTTCAAAATGGCAAAGTACAGGGCGATGGCCACAAAAGCCTTCTCGCCGCCGGACAGCAGCGAAATCGTCTTCAACGTTTTGCCCGGGGGCTGCACCTTGATTTCAATGCCGCAGTTAAGGAGATCCTCCTCGTCCTCCAGCTCCAGTTTTGCCTGGCCGCCGCCGAAAAGCTCCAGGAAGGTTTCCCGGAAGCTGGCGTCAATGATACCAAACTGCTCTTTGAAAATGCGCTGCATTTCGCCGGTGATCTCTGCGATCACGCCCAGCAGGTCATTTTTAGCCTTTTCCACATCGTTGCGCTGGCCCGTCAGATATTCATACCGGGTATTGACCCGGTCAAATTCTTCGATGGCGCCGATGTTGGGCGTACCCAGGCTGCTGATCTCCCGGCGCAGTTCGCCGATGCGGCGGTTGGTCTTGGGCAGGCTCTCCAGTTCCATACTCTGGGCCCGGGCGTCTTCATAGGCCAATTCATAGTTTTCCCACAGGCGATCCAGGATCTGCTTTTCTTCCATGGCAGAAGTGGCTTTTTTCTGCTCCAGGCGCGCCACTTCCCGCTCCATATTCAGCACCGCTTCATTCTTGTCGCGGCTCTCCCGGTCTTTCTCGGTGCGCTCCGCTTCCAGCGCCAATTTCTTTTGGGACAGCTCGTCCAGCGCAGCCCGAAACCCTTCGCCCTCGGTTTGCAGCGCAGCAATTTCTCCGCGCTTGGCTCCGATCTGCTCCTGCAGCGCGGCCGCTTCCTGTTCGTATTGCCGGGCCAGTTTTTCCCGCTCGCTGCGGTCGCTGGCCATATCGGCACAAACGCGCTCCAGATCCGTCAGCGCGAAACGCATGGTTTCCCGTTCCGCACTCAGGCGGGCCATAGCTTCCTTCTTTTCCGCAATCTGCGCAGACAGCTCCCCGGCCCTGGCCTGCAGGTCTGACTGGCCGCTGAGCCGCTCCAGCGCTGCTTCCCGCAGCGCCTCGCACTCCTGTTCCAGGGCAGCCAGCCGCTCTTCCGCCGCTTTTGCCGCAGCAGAGTTCTCTTCCCGGCGGCCTTCCAGTGCCGCCAGCTCACCGGCCAGATTTTCGCAGCTCACCTCCAGGCTTTCCAGCAAAATCCGGTAGTGCTGCTGCTCTGTTTCCAATTTCAAAACGGCGTCCTCGGCCTGGCGCTTCTGGCTCTCGGCCACTTCCAGTTCATACTGGGCCGCTTTCAGTTCCCGTTCGCTTTCTTCCTGGGCCCGGCCCGCTTCCAGCTGCTTTGCTTTCAGCGCTTCCAGCTGCTCCGCCAGGCGGTGCAGCTCGTTGGCACGGGACAGGATACCGGCACTGCGGCTGACAGAGCCGCCGGTCATGGAACCGCCCCGGTTCATCACCTGGCCGTCCAGCGTAACAATGCGGAAACGCCCGCCAAACTTGCGGGCCATGGCAATGCCGCAATCCAGGTTCTCCACCACCACCGTGCGGCCCAGAAGATTCTGGAAAATACCGTCGTAACGGGCATCGTAACGCACCAGGCCGCTGGCAATGCCCACGAATCCGCGCTCATCCTGCACGTGCTCCCGCAGCGCTTCTCCCCGCATAGCAGAACGGGGCAGGAACGTGGCCCGGCCGCCGTCCCGCTGCTTCAGCAGAGAAATGGCTGCCTTGGCGTCCTCTTCCCGCTCTACAATAATATTCTGCATACCGGCGCCCAAGGCCACCTCGATGGCCACGGTAAAGCGGTCTTCCACCTGCAGCAGGCTGGCCACCGGACCGCAGATCCCGCGCAGGGCGTGCTTCTCCGCAGCCTGCATCACAAACCGAACCGCCTTGGAAAAGCCCTCGTACTCCTTTTCCATTTCACTGAGCAAACGGATCCGGGATTCCATCGCATTGCGATCCATGGTCAGCTGCAATGCCCGGTCTGCCGCTTCCTTGGCTTTGCTGCGGCGGCTTTCCATGCGCAGATGATGGCCGCTGATCACATTGATCGCACTTTCCCGCTCGTCCCGGGCCTGTGCCAAGTCCCGGCGGCTGCCGGCGGCCTTCTCCTCGCTTTCCGCGCGCTGGGTCTGGGCTGCGGCCTGCTCTTCCAGAACGGCGCCGCGCCGCTCCTCAATATTCTGTCGATCCGTTTTCAGTGCCGACAGCTCCGAGCGCACATCCGCCGCAGCGGCAGCGCTCAGCGCCTCTTTGGCACGCAGAGCCTCTGCCTCGCCAGCAATGCTGCCGGCATGGCTGCTGGCCTCTTCCGCCTGCCGCAGCAGTTCCTGCAAATCCCCGCGCAGTGCTTCGCACTCCCCGTCGATCTGCTCCATCCGCGCCCGCTGGGCGCTGATTTGCTCCTGCAAATTCCCTGAGCGGGAGTCCTGCTCGGCCAACTCGCCCCGAATGCGCTCAATATCCGCTGCATGGTGGTCGATGCTGCCCTGCATCACGGCAATGGCCGACTGCCGCTCTTTGATCCGCCCTTCCAGGGCCGCGGCTTCCTCTCGCACAGCTTCCGCTTCTTCGTCCACCGCCGCCAGTTTGCTGCCGAACTGTTCCGTGTAGCGATACAGCTCCTCCAACTGCCGGTTGGCTTCCGCCAGAGACTGCTCTGCAGCTTCAAATTCCGACTGCAGCTTCAGCGCGCCGGCATGCAGCTCGGAAAGCTGATAAACCCAAACGGAAACTTCCAGGCTGCGCAGTTCGTCGCGCAGGATCAAATAGCGCTTGGCCTTTTCCGCCTGATCCCGCAGGGGTTCCACCTGCAATTCCAGCTCCGCGATCTTGTCGTTGATGCGCAGCAGGT
The DNA here is from genome assembly GCA_937915065.1 of uncultured Clostridia bacterium. Lineage (GTDB taxonomy): Bacteria > Bacillota > Clostridia > Oscillospirales > Oscillospiraceae > Pseudoscillospira. The sequence goes on along the minus strand of CALDMR010000177.1, from coordinate 4,885 downwards.
TTTCCTCCGTCCGCTGGAGCTTGCGTTCGCTGTCCTCCTTGCGGTGGCGGAATTTGGAAATGCCCGCCGCCTCTTCAAACACGCCGCGGCGCTCCCCGCTCTTCACGCTGAGCAGCTCGTCAATCTTACCCTGGCCGATGATGGAATAGCCCTCGTGGCCCATACCGGTATCCATGAACAATTCGTTCACATCCCGCAGGCGCACCGCCTGCCGGTTGATATAATATTCACTGTCGCCGCTGCGGTAATAGCGGCGGGTCACGGCAACTTCACTTTCCTCCATGGGAAAGATATGGCTGGTGTTGTCGATCACCAGCGTAACCTGAGCAAATCCCACTTGGGCCCGTTTTTCCGTGCCGCCGAAAATAACGTCTTCCATCTTGCTGCCGCGGAGGGTACGGGTGCTCTGTTCTCCCATCACCCAGCGGATCGCGTCGGAAATATTGGACTTGCCGCTGCCGTTGGGGCCAACAATGGCTGTGATATCTTCACCGAAATTCAAAACCGTCTTATCCGGAAAAGACTTAAAGCCCTGGATCTCCAGCGCTTTCAGGTACACAAGCATCCCCCTTTCAACATTTCAATCAAAAGCGATCGTTTCCAAGCTTTTCAGAAACTTTTTGAACGAATCAATTTTATAAAAATCCATCATTTCTGATGGTTTTGCAATGTAGTGGTATAAAATTGGTGTAAATCGCTTTATATGACAAAAGAAGCGCACACCGCAGCATGCGGGCGCCGCCCCCTGGGCAAACAGCACGGTTCGCGCCCCTTCCTTTCCAATTCACACTTAAAAAGGAATCTGACATAGCAGTTTATTGTACCATATTCGTTCCGTATTTTCAAGTTTTCCGCCAAATCTATGTCTGCAGGCAACATTTATCCCCGCGAGCGGCGGAGGCCGCTGCTTTTTCGTTTTTGCATGGCGGGGCGGCGGACTCCCATCCGTCCATCCGGTCTAAACAGGCAAAAAGCAGACCTGCCGTCCTTTCTAAATAAATACGGGCTCCATTCATGCAGAATGGAGCCCGTTTGCCGCCGCAAGCGTATGGATCAGTGAAAAACAGCCTGGGAAATATCCAAATCCTGAGCGCAGCGGTTGTCAATGTCGGTGCCGTTCCCAGAGAACACGCTGCCGGGAAATTTTAATGAAACATCGGTGGGGACGCTCTCCAGCAGGACTGCGGTGCCGTTGTTGGTAAACTCGTTGTCCGAGTAAATGGTGTGGGAAACAACATCATCTGTTGCGTTGAAGTGGAGTCCTACTTTGTTGTCCTCAAAACGGCAGTTCATGCAGTTGACCCAAGTGCGGCCATAGGCCAGCACGCCGGTTTTCCAGCCGGAGATCGTGCAGTTGGTCAGGTGGACCCGGGCAGAGGCAGACAGGCCAATGCTGCTGCCGTCCCCGCGGAAATCCAGATGGTCAAAGTAGCAGATAGGACCTCCGTCGATGGTAACCTGGGTATTGCCGGTAAAGACGGTCCGCCCCTCCTGACTGCCCAGAAGGTTGATCCCGCGGCCGCTTATGGACAGCCCTCCCTCATAGGTCACCGCCGGAAGATGGATATAGATGATAGTGTCCGCAGGTACGGTGGCGTCGATATGGTCAACCAGAGTTTGCAACTCTTCAATGGTATGCATAGGGGTGGTATCCGGGTAGTAGTGGGCGGTAGGGATCTCCTCGATGAATAGATCGGTGTGCATCCGAAGGGTGTCGCCGTTTTTCATCTTCAAGGTCCAGGTCAGGCGGGCGTCACCGCTCTCCAGCCGGAAGTCGATCAGGGTGGTCAGGGCGCAGCCCGGGCGGGCGGTGTGGTATGCGGGCTCTGTGTTCTTCCAGGGATGGTCGCTTTCCTGCTGGGGTTCAATGGCGACTGTGGCGCTTGCGATCTTCTCCCCCATGGCGTGGCTCACATTCTCGCCGGTCTTACTGTCGTAAAATGTGACGCACAGAGGAAAGCGGTACTCCTGCCCCGCTTCGGCGTGGTGAAGTACCTCCTTTGTGGGCTCATAGGAGCCGTCTGAACTCGCCACGATCACCTGGTAGGAGCCGTCCTCATCGGTATACTCCACGCCGCCGTCACCTTCCTGGGTTTGAGGGCGGGTATAGAGCCAAACGCTGCCCGCCACCAAAGCCGCCAATGCCACAACGGCGGCCAGATATAAAAACTTTTTCTGCAGCGGCCGGGGCGCTTTCTGCCGCGTCTTGGGCCGGAGTGGGGACAAAAGGCCGCCCCCGCCGGAAGATCGCTGCCGCAGAAGGGGCAGCAATGCTGCTGTTCGGGTGTTGTTTTCGTCTCTTTCATCTCAAAATGCCTCCATCAATCGAAGAACGTTTTTATAGCGCTTGGCCGGGTTCACCCGCGTGCATCGCTCTACGATACGGCCCATCCGTCCAGGTGCCAAGCACCTGGACGGATGCTCTCCGGTGAGCATCACATTGACGAGAACCCCCAAAGAGTAAATGTCTGCCCGGGGATCGGATTGGGAAATACCGTACTGCTCCGGCGCAGCGAACCCCACCGTGCCGAGAACCTGCGTATCCGTTTCCAGCTTTGGTTTGTGGATGCGGGCAGCGTCAAAGTCGATCAGAATGGCATCCCTGCCCCGCAGAATAATATTTTCGGGTTTGACATCCCGGTGAACGGCCCCCATCGAGTGGAGCACCCAGAGCGCCCGGCAAACCTGCGTGACGATATCCCGGGTTTCCGAAACGGAAAACCGCGCGCCCTGCAGCAGGCGGCCCAGGTTGTCCCCCTCGATATACTCTTCCAGAACCAGGGCCTCGCCGTCCCGCACGGATACCTCATAGATATCCGGCAGGTTCGTGCAGGATATCTGCAAAAGCCGGCGGTAAACATCCGGACATCCGAAAAACTGCCGCAGAATAAATTTTTTCCCGGTCGTCCGGTGACGGAGCAGGCTAATGCTGCTCCGGGGACTTTCTTTAATCACTCGCACCAGATCATACTCCTGATGGAGAACATCCAGAAACCATTCATAAAACATTCCTAAAAAACCCCAATACTATGCTCTTAGCATATTGTTTTGTGCACAGAAGTGTTATAAATTAAGTATATACCATCGGCCCGGAAAGGGCAACCCGGTCTTTTCGCTTTTTCCTTTCCGCGCCGCACAGCACCAGAGAAACGGAGGATGCAGTATGAAACAAAAATCCACCGGCGATTTGACCGGAGAACTGACGAGTACGGCCAGCTTTGACGCCTATCTCCGCGCCAACGAACCCTTCTTTTCCGAACAGGGCGTGGCAGAGCTGCTGACACAACTATATAAAACAAAAGACCTGACCAAGGCAGAGCTGGCCCGGCGCTCCGGCATCAGCGAGGTCTATCTGCACCAGGTATTTGCAGGGCGGCGGATCCCCTCCCGGGATCGCCTGCTGTGCATCTGCATCGGCCTGAGCCTGACGCTGGAGGAAACCCAGCGCATGCTGACCCAAGGTTCCTACGCCCTGCTGTATCCCCGCACCAAGCGGGACGCAATCATCAGCTACGGACTGGTACACCAACTGCCGCTGCAGGAAATCAACGACAAGCTCTTTGCCGAGCAGGAGAAATCGCTGTTTTAACAGCGCGCATGACGGGGGTTTGCCGGCGCGGACTGCCGCGCTGCAAATAAAAGAGTATAGAGATATGTACAGGAGGAAGAAGAAATGAAACGATTATTGTCACTGACACTGGCATTGGTCATAGTACTGTCGCTGTCTGCCTGCGGCCAAAGCGCGGCCGCCCAAAGCGTGGATGAACAGATCGACGCCATCGGCGAGGTAACGCTGGACAGCGAGAGCAAAATCGCCGAAGCCGAGAGTGCCCTGGCCGGTCTGGCCGAAGAAGACCGCAAGCAGGTGAAAGGCGCCGAGGATCTGGCCAAGGCCCGCACGGCCTATGAAGCCCTCGTCGTGGAAGAGGCCATCACCGCCATCGGCACCGTGACGCTGGACAGCGGCGACGCCATCACCGCCGCCCGCGCCGCCTATGACGGCGCTTCCGCCGAGGTGCAGGCCGCCGTTCGCAACGCCGACCAGCTGAGCGCCGCCGAGGCAAGCATCAGCGATCTGCGGGTGCAGAAGGTCACCGAAATGATCGACACCATCGGCGAAGTGACACTGGAGGACAGCGAAGCCATTCAGACTGCCCAGAATATGCTGAACGCCCTTTCCTCCGAAGACGCCGCCAAGGTCACCAATGCCGGAGCGCTGGAAACGGCCGCCCAATCCCTGAAAGCGCTGAAAAAGCAGCAGGCCGAGGCGCTGCTGGCCAACATGCGCAAGGATGAAGACCGCATTCAGAACATCAACTTCTACTCGCCCAAGGCGCTCAAATACTATTCCAACGGCAGTTGGGCTGCCGATGTCCGCTGCTTTATCCTGCCCTATCTGGGCCGGAACGACAGCAGCGTTTGGCTGCGTTTGATTTATAATTACACCGGCAGCGACTGGGTGTTCTTCGAGAAAGTCATTGTGGTGGCCGACGGCCAGAAGTTTGAAAAATCCTTTGACTATTCCGACATTGTCCGGGATAACGAGGCATACAGCGTGTGGGAATATGTGGATGACACCGTCTCCGCTTCGGACGAAAAAATGCTGTGGGCCATCGCCAATTCCAAAGAAACGCTGGTGCGTTTCCAGGGCGACGATTACATGCACGACTTCACCGTGAACGCCACCGACAAGCAGGCGATCCGCGAAGTCATGACCGCCTATGACGCATTGAAGTAATCCCGCAAAAAATCTCTTGCCCATGCCCGTATCGGCAGACAAAACCGCCGGCTATCTGAACGATAGTGAAGTGATAAAATAATGGTAGACATGAAAGTGCCTACCATTATTTTTATGCTATTATAGATTTGGAGGTGGGATTATGCC
>CALDMR010000176.1 GCA_937915065.1 uncultured Clostridia bacterium | reverse complement strand
AAGTTAAAGGGTCTGGCTCCCCTTGCTTACAGGAACCAGACCCTCGTGGCGTAATCTTTCTTTTTTTACCTGTCTACTTGACAGGGGGCAGTTCAGACTGGCCGCAGTCTCTTTACTGGCAGATATACCGCTGCAGGCCCATAATCATGTAGCGGCCTGCCACAGCGCCCTGATCCGGCGTTCCAATGGCCTTTGCCGCAAACACAGCCGCCTTGCCGAATTTCGGCGTCATGTTCTTCGTGGCCTCCACACCTTCGTCTGCGCCTTCCACAGCGGCGTTGATCACAGTCTCCAGATCCGCTGCACCGGCTTCCACCGCAGCAACAGCCTTCTTGGCGCCGGCATCCACTGCGTCGAGGATCGTCCGGTCGCCCAGCTGGCATTTGCCGCGCTTCTGGATACCAGCAGCAAAAGCGGTCAGATAGGTAGCCAGCTCAGCCGGGCCGATCTCCGCTTTGCCCTTCAGCGCTTTACCGCCCTCCATCACACCGCTGGACATCAGCGTACCCATGGTAGAAGGAACCACGGAGGCCATTTTCATGCCGGATTTCATCAGCGTTTTGCCAATATCGCCGGGCTCCGCATTTTCGCGGATCAGATCGGGCAGGGCATTGTATCCCTTATGCATCGTCAGGCCCAGATCGCCGTCACCCATCTTGGCGTCCATCTCGCACAACTCGTCCTTTTTCTCGGTAAAAATGGCAGCCACGCCCTCAAACAATGCGGGCAGCTGTTCAAAGGTGATCTTTTCCATACTTATGATCCTCCTTAAGCCTGGGTGTAGAAGGGTGTTTTCACGGGCAGGTCGATCTGCTCCTTCATTTCATCATCAGCCATGCGGCAAATGGAAATAGAGGCGCCGGCCATCTCCATGGAAGTGGCATACTCACCCACAAAGGTGCGATAGACCTTGATGCCCTTTTCGTCCAGCAGACCGCGGACGGAATTGCACAGGATATACAGCTCTTCAATGGAAGATGCGCCCAGGCCGTTGATCAGCAGGCAAACCTCTTCACCTGCCTCCACCGGCATATCACCCAGCAGAGTATCCAGGGATTCCTTGGCAATTTCGTCGGCAGTCAGAATAGGGCCGTTCCAAACGCCGGGTTCGCCGTGGATGCCCATGCCCATGGCCATTTCATCTTCTTTCAGTGTAAAATTCGGATGACCAACCTCGGGGATGACGCAGGGCGTCAGCGCAAAGCCAACAGTGCGGGTATTGTCCTTGGCCTTCTGTGCAGCAGCCAATACCTCGTCCAGATTGCCGCCCATGGCAGCCTTGGCGCCGGCGCACTTGTACATGAAGAAGATACCAGCCACACCGCGGCGGGTTTCGGGGTTAGCATTGGAATTGACATCGTCTGCACCCACAATGGAGCGGGTCTCGATATCGTCCATTTCGCACATCTCGGCAGCCATATCAAAGTTCATGATGTCGCCGGTGTAGTTGCCGTACAGGTAGAGAATACCTGCGCCGGCCTCCACTTCCTTGGACACGTTATAGATCTGCTCGGCAGAGGGGGACTGGAACACGCCGCCCACGCCGCAGCCATCCAGCAGGCCATCGCCCACATAGCCCAGGAACAGGGGCAAATGGCCGGTGCCGCCGCCGGTGATAATGGCAACTTTCCCATCCTTTTTGTTGGCCGTGCAGAAGCAGCGCAGATCGTCGTTCACATACTTGACCTGATCACTATGGGCCGCATAAATGCCTTTCAGCATATCATCGACATAATTTTCGGGGGCGTTGATAATTTTTTTCATGAGAGACTCCTCCTTAAAATGTTTTGGAAAGGTTTTCGTTACAGCGTCAGTCCGATTTCTTCCTCCAATGCATCGAAATAAATATCATCATGGATGGTGTTGTTCTTAAAAATGCAGACGCTCATCACATCCTTGCCCACAGCAAAGGGGACGGCATGCCACACGGATGGCTTCAAGGAAATGCCCAAACCGCAGGGAATGTAAAAAGCAGTCACATTTTCCGCCTTCAGCTCACCGGCAGCCGCCACGCCCACGATCAAATCGCCGTCCATCGCAATCAGATTTTCCGTGGTATGGTCATGGCCTTCGAAATCCTTCAGCACAAACTCATGCTGGAGCACCCGCATCAGGTTGATGGACGTGGGATCGTCGATCACCACAGCCTGAGGATACCAAAGATGGGATGCAGGATTCCCGCCGGCCTCGCGGCCTTCTGTGGTCAGCACTTCGCCAAAGGGCGCAAATGCCTCTTTTGTCAATTTCTGCACTTTGATGGTCTTCATAAAAACCTTCCTTTCAAAACATCAGGACGCCGCGGCGGCCTTTTTCTCAGCACGCTTCTGCAGCACCACACCCAGAACCAGCGCCGCGATCAGCAGGCAGCCGTTGGCAAAGGTCTTGGCGTTCTGGGAAACATGCATCAGAGTAAATGCATTGGAGATCATCTGCAGCAGCAGCACTGCCAGCGTTACGCCCAACACACGGCCCTTGCCGCCGTCGGGATGGATGCCGCCCAGCACGACGATCAGAAGCGTCAGCAGGGTATAGGTCGAACCGTTGGAAAACTTACCACTGTTCAAATGGGAGGTGATCAGAATACCGGAAATACCGCCCAGGATACCGGAGAACATATAGGTCAAGATCGTGACCTTCAGGGTGTTGATACCGGAATACATAGCGGCCTTGGCATTGGAGCCCAGGAAATAAATTTCATGGCCGAACACTGTACACTTCATAATGAAGCTTACCACCAGCAGCACGCCGATGAAGATCAGCAGCACCCAGGGGATGCTGGTGCCGGGAATCGTGCCGTTGGCAATCTTGGTGAAGGCTTCGCACATGCCGTTGATGGCGGGGCCGCCGGTGATGGCATAGGCCAGACCGGTGTACAGCTGCAATCCGCAGAGGGTGACCAGCATGGCCGGCAGTTCAAAGAATCCGATGATAAAACCATTGAACGCGCCGCAGGCTGCGCCGACGGCAATGGCCACGATCACAGCCACCAGAATGGCGGGAACAACCATGCTGGGGTTCAGCACCGTACCGCCGTCCATCTGCACCATGTTTTTCATGACCAGTGCCGCAAACACGCCCGACAGGTTCATAATACCCACCAGGGACAAGTCGATGCCGCCGGCAATCATACAGACCATCATACCGAAGGACAGGATGCCGTATTCAGGGAACTGGAAAATCATGGACACCAGGTTTTTCCCGGTGAAATAGGATTCGGGTTTCAGCAGCATCATAATGATGCACACCAAAAGCATCAGGCCGATGATCGTCAGGATATGGCCGTCCGCCTGGCCGCCTCCGGGCAGCCGTCTGGCCTTTGTCACTTTATTTGCACTCATAACGACCGCACCTCCTTAAACCTTGCCCAGGCGCGCCTGGCGCTTTGCCTGGATCGACGTCATCACAGCACCCAACAGCAGCACCAAGCCAACGGCGAAGGTCTGCCAGCTGGTGGGGATGCCGAGCATATTCAGGTTATTCTGTACCAGGGTGATCAGCAGCACGCCGAGAATGGTACCGCCCACATTTCCGTGGCCGCCGGTCAAGCGGCAGCCGCCGACGACGCAGGCTGCAATGATCAGCATTTCATCGCCCATCAGCGCCGTGGTGGTGGCCGAATGCATCAGCGTGGTATACATCATGGCTGTGGCGCCGGTCATCACGCCGCAGAAAATATAGGAGAAGAACTGAAGCCGGCGAACATTGAAGCCCGCAATGCGAGCCGCGTTAGCGTCGCCGCCGATGGCATACAGGCCGCGGCCCAGCATCGTATAGCGCAAAATCAGCGTCATGACAACACACAGAACCACGGGCACCAAAATCAAAATCGTCAGCGGATAAGTGATTCCTGTGGCCGGATCCACATATGTAACAAGATATGTTTCATAAATCGTCTGCAAGCTGCTGGGCAGGCTGGTAAATTCCTTCACGCCCAACAGCAGAGCCAGGCCGCCGGAAGCGATGGAGCTGGTGGCCAGGGTGGCAATCAGCGGGGGCAGCTTCAGGTAAGACACCAGAACGCCGTTGAAAACGCCGCCGATCAGGCCGATCAGCATGGCCAGGCCGAAAAAGGCGAAGGCATTGTCAGGCATCAGGCCCTGGGCATTGAGGAACATCGGCACATACATGGCAACGCAGCCGATGGCCGGGAAGGAAACATCGATACCGCCGGAAATAATGACCACCATTTCGCAGATCGCGAAGCACATGGTAAAGATGCCGGCGCGGCCCAGGTTGATGGCCGTGGCCGGGCTCAAAAACGCCGGCTCAACAATCGAAACAACGATGCAGAACGCCGCAATGACATAGATCAGAATCATCGGCGTGCTGGTCAGCGCCATTTTTAATTTTTCATTTTTGCTTCTCATTCGGCTTCCCCTCCTTCATCTGCACCGACCAGAATATTCGACAAGGAGATCTCGTCGATGCTGTTGTCGATCGAAGCCACGACCTTTCCGTCGCGCATCACGACGATCTTGTTGCAGTTCTGCACCAGTTCGGGCAGATCGTCGGAAATAACAATGATGCCGATACCCTGTTGGGCCAGATCGTGCAGGATCGCATGGATTTCCGCCTTAGCACCGATATCCACGCCCACGGTGGGCCCATCCAGAATAAACAGTTTGGGGGAAGTGTTCAGCCACTTGGCAATGACGACCTTTTGCGCGTTACCGCCGGACAGGGTGCGCACCGCCGGCTTGGGCGACGGCGCCACAATGCCGATGTCCTGGATCCAGCGGTTCGTCGCCGCCTCCATTCCCTGCTCGTCCAGCTTTCCGCCCTTCATATAGCTGCGGATAGAAGACGCAATGGTATTGTCCTGAATGGAGCGATCCATAAACAGGCCCTGCGTCAAGCGGTCCTCCGGCACATACCCGATCTCGTTGGCAATGGCGTCAGCCACGCTTTTCACATGGATCTCCTTGCCGTTGAGCACGATTGTGCCGCTCTCCGCCGGCGCAATACCGAACAGCGCCTCGCCGATCTCGCCGCGGCCGGAGCCCAGCAAGCCGGTCAGCCCCAGCACATCGCCCTTATTAAGGGTAAACGACACATCCTCGAAAGAACCCTTGCGGGAGAGATGCTCCACCCGCAGGATCTCCTCATCCGAGGGCTCAGGGGTGTATTTTTCATCGGTCACATCATGTCCCGTCATATCGCGGGTAAATCTTGCCTGGTCATACTCGCTGATGGGGCCACTGGACACATAAGCGCCGTTGCGCAGAATGGTCAGCCGATCTGCGATGCGGTAAATCTCGTCCAGCTTGTGGTTCACGATCATCACCGCAATGCCCTTGTCCTTCAGAGAGCGCACAATATCCCACAGCTTTTCCACTTCGCGGGCCGTCAGCGCCGTGGTGGGCTCGTCCAAAATCAGCAGTTTTGCATCGTTGATGATGGCGCGGCAGATCGCCACCATCTGTTTATTAGCCACGCTCAAGCGCTCCAGTTTCACGTCCAGGTCGATATCGGCGCCGACCTGGGCCATGGCTTTTTTCGCTGTTTCGCGTATTTCTTTCCAATTTACAACTTTTGTTTTATTTTTCAATTCGCCGTTCAGTGCGATATTTTCCGCCACCGTCAGGTTGGGAAACACCGCGAAATCCTGGTAAATGACCTGGATACCGCGATTGATCGCATCCATGGGCTTCATATTTTCTACTTTTTCTCCATCGATCCAGATGGTTCCTTCGTCGGCGTTGTGAACGCCTGAAATGGCCTTGATCAGGGTGGACTTGCCGCAGCCGTTTTCACCAGCCAGGCAATGAATCTCTCCCTTTTTGATCTCAAGGTCGACCCCCTTCAGCGCATGGACGCCGCCGAACGATTTTTTGATACCTTCCAGTTTCAAAAAGACTTCATCAGACATGGTACCGGCCCCCGTTTTCCCTATATAATCGTACTCTCGATTTGTGCAAACCCCCATGCGGCGTATGCCGCCGCATGGGGGTTTTGCATCCGCTTAAGTATTGTTCAATTGATCGTATTTCGGCAATTAGAAGTTGTAGTCAGCCATGTTGTCCTTGTTGACGTCAACACGAGCGTTGCCGTACAGAACAGTGGGAGCAGCCTCGTCAGCAGTCAGGGTCTCATAACCAGCTGCATTCAGAGAAGTAGCTGCCACATCCAGCTCGCCGCCAGCTGCGCGGGCATCCAGAACAGCGATTGCCAGCTCGATCATAGCCTTGCCAGCCTCAGCAGGATCCCACACGGAGAAGGAAGCGATGGTGCCGGAGGTAACATAGTCACCGCAGATGGTGGCCATGGAGGTACCAACGATGTGCACCTTGCCAGCCATGCCCAGCTCTTCCACTGCCTGAGCTGCGCCCAGAACGTCGGTGGAGGCGCTGCCTTCAATAGCGGTGATGTCGGGGTTGGCCTGCAGCAGTTCCTTGGTCTTGTTGTATGCGGCAGTTGCATCGTCCTTGGTCTCGAAGCGGCCCAGCTTCTCCATGTTGCTGTTGGCTGCGAACTCAGCGTCAGCAGCATCGCACCACTGGTTGTGGGACACGGAGCTCAGGTCGCCGACGAACTGGACATACTTGCCTTCGCCGCCGGTCAGCTCGATCAGCTGCTTAGCAAAGTTGGTGCCGTAGTCAGCGTTGACAAAGGCTTCAATGTCATAATCGAAGTACTGGGGATCCATGGAAGCAGCCTCGTGGGTAATCACGACCACGCCGGCATCCTTGGCCTTCTTCAGCACGGGAGCCAGGGACTCGGAGTCGAAGGGCACAACGCAGATAGCGTCCCAATCTTCGCCCAGCAGGCCTTCCACATAGGAAGCCTGGTCAGCGCCCTCGGCAGAACCCAGGTACTCATAGTTGGTGCCATTATCAGCATTATAGGCCTTCACGCCCTCTTCCATGCGCTCGAACCAGCCGATACTGGTCATCTTCGGTACAACAGCAATCTTGTAGTTGGTAGCTTCAGCATCGCCGTCTCCGCTGCCGGAGGGTGCGGGCTCCTTGGGGCCGCAGCCTGCAAACAGGGTAGCGGTCATCAGAGTAGCAGTCGCCAGAGCGAAGATTCTCTTACCGTTCTTCATTGTAATCAGGTCCTCTCTTCATCTGATTGTATTCGGTCTTCCAACCGTAGTTTTATAGTAAAATATTCGTGCTCCAATGTCAAGGAAAATTCCACAAGTAAACAAATTTTCTCCCTCCTTTTTTGTCGCATTTGCACACAAGCGGCATGCTTTTACCGTGCATTTTGCCAAACCTCAAAAAACTCCCCGGAAGCTTGTTTGTCACATTCGACCAAAGTCCCGCCGTGCGTCCGTAATTTGCAAGCAAACGTGTTCACTTTGTGTACAATCCAGGCGTTTTTGTGCCTCCGCCTTGATTTTGCCGAAATTTTTCAGTATGATACTGTCAGAACCACCAAAAAAGCAAGAAAGGGGATCTCTTTTATGAGTCATTATACCATTGGTATTGATTACGGCTCCCTGTCAGGCCGCACGGTGCTGGTCTGCTGCGACACCGGCGCGGTCGTGGCCGAAAGCACCCTGGACTACCCCCACGCAGTGATGGACTCCGCCCTGCCCGACGGCACGCCCCTGGAGCAGGACTGGGCCCTGCAGGACCCCCGGGATTATCTGGAGGTGCTTTATACCACCATCCCCGCCGTGCTCCGGGACAGCGGCGTCGATCCCGCCGACATCATCGCCGTGGGCACAGATTTTACCGCCTGCACCATTCTGCCGGTGAAACGGGACGGCACGCCCCTGTGCTGCCTGCCGGAATTCCGCTCCACGCCCAACGCCTATGTGAAGCTGTGGAAGCACCATGCCGCCCAGAAATACGCCACCCGCCTCAACGAAATCGCGGAGGCCCGGGGCGAAACCTTCCTCCGGCGTTATGGCGGCAAGATCTCCAGCGAATGGGAGATCCCCAAGATCTGGCAGATCCTGGACGAAAACCCCGAGGTTTACGCCGCCGCCGACCACATCGTCGAGGGGGGCGACTGGATCGTGTGGCAGCTGACGGGCACGCTCAACAAGAACACCTGCGCCGCGGGCTATAAGGGCACCTGGAGCGCCGCCGAGGGCTATCCCTCCGCAGACTTCTTCAAAGCCCTGGATCCGCACCTTGAAAACTATGTGTCGGAAAAACTGAACTTCCCCATCGCCCCCCTGGGCAAAACCGTGGGCGGCATCACCGAAGAGATGGCTGCCCGCACCGGCTTGAAGGCCGGCACCCCCGTGGCCGCCTCCATTATCGACGCCCATGCGGCCATGCCCTCCGCCGGCATCACCGGCCCCGGCCAGCTGCTGGCCATTATGGGCACCTCCACCTGCGACATCCTGCTTTCGGACAAGGAATGCCTGGTGCCCGGCATGTGCGGCGTGGTAGACGGCGGCGTGTATCCCGGCTACTATGCCTATGAAGCGGGCCAGTCCTGCGTGGGCGACCACTTCGCCTGGTTTGTGGAACACTGCTGCCCCCCTTCCTACCAGGAAGCGGCCGCCGCCCAGGGAAAAAATCTCCACGCCTATCTGACCGAGCTGGCAGAACCGCTGCGCCCCGGCGAAAGCGGCCTGCTGGCCCTGGACTGGTGGAACGGCAACCGCAGCGTATTGGTAGATTTCGACCTGACAGGGCTGATGCTGGGCATGACCCTGGCCACCCGCCCCGAAGAGATGTACCGTGCCCTGATCGAAGCCACCGCCTACGGCACCCGCATGATCGTGGAAAACTTTATCCGCCACGGCGTGCCCGTCACCAAATTTGTGGCCACCGGCGGCATCAGCCAGAAAAACGCCATGGCCATGCAGATCTACGCCGATGTGCTGAACATGCCCGTTTACATTGCCGATGGGAAACAGGGCGGCGCCCTGGGCGCTGCCTGCTTCGCCGCAGCGGCCGCCGGAAAAGCTGCGGGCGGCTATGATTCCGTGACCGAGGCCGCCGCCGTGATGGGCCGGCAGAAAGATGCGTTCTACGCCCCCATCCCCGAAAATGCCGCCGTGTACGAAACCCTGTACCAGGAATACAGCGCCCTCCACGATTATTTCGGCCGGGGCGGCAGCGATGTGATGAAGCACCTCAAAGCCCTGCGCATCCGCTGCAAAAACCAGGCATAATTATAAAGGCCCCGGCTCCTCCAGGAGCCGGGGCCTTTTTTGAGCCCTTAAAACAATGTGACTTCTTCCGTGCAAAGTCCCGTTAATTCTGTTTTTTCCAGATAACGCAAAATCTGATCCCGATGGCCGGAGATGCAGAAGCGGCGCGTCATCAGCGGCCCTTCCGCAGCGGCCACCGCGTCATAGGTTTCCTGGAGCACCCTCTTTCCATCACACAGGATTGCACCGCCCAGATTGTTTTCCGCAGGCACAGAGAAGGTCAGATCCGCCACCAGCCGCGGCTCTGCCATCAGCAGTTCCAGATTCTCCAGATATTGGCGGCGCAGCTGTTCCTCATCCATGTCCTGCCGCCAATCCTCACCGGACACAGAGGTGCACTGATTCAGAATCAGGCCGCCCTTCCATTGGCTGTCGCTGTCAATTTCCACCCAGTCCACAAAAAGATCCTCCTGCCGCAGCTGCGCCACCGCCACCGGCTCTTTCGTCTGCACAGACAGGTAGACGCAGGCCGAAGGAGGCAAGGCCCGCAACTGCTCCATCACCCGCTTCACCTCCGCTGCCGGATCGCCCTCCGTACCAAACCGGTTCAGCACTATCGTCCGCACTTCCCGGGGGCCGTCGGTGATCCGGTAATTGCCATAGGCAAAGTCCAGCGCGGCGTTGCTCTCGCCCACAACCAGATCGTTCCGCAGATCCAGGCACTGAAATTCCACCGTATAGCGGCCAAAGCCCTTCCGGTGCACCGCCACAGGCATTTCCAAAATTTCCGTATAGGGCTGCACGGTTTCATAGTAAGTCCGCAGATAGTTGGTCAGCGAAATGCCGCTGCCGCGCAGATGCTCCGGCGCGGGGCACAGCACATTCATCAGCGGGCTGATGCCCAGAAAAATCACCGCTGCCACCGCAGCCATCACGGCCACGGTTTTCAGGCAGATCCGGCGGATGCGCCGGTCGATGGTTTTTTCCAGGGCCTTTGCAAACTCCGCCTCCCGCTTTTCCCGCTCGGCTGCGCTCTCTTCCGCTTCCGGCAGGCCCAGTTCCTGCAGCGCCTGCTCCCATGGTTCCAGTTTTTTCATGCCTCTCCCTCCTCCATTTGTTTCCTGATCTTCTCCCGGGCCCGGGAGCGGATTTTCCGAATGTTTTCCTCGGTGGTATTCCAAAGGGCGGCCATCTCCCGGTCGCTCAGTCCGGTCACCACGCTTTGCAGCAGCACCTCCCGGTACCGCTCCGGCAAAGCCAGCACCGCCCCATACACCCGCCGCTGCTCTTCCTGCCGCAGCACCTGCTCCAGGGGATCTTCTCCGCCGGGCGTTTCCGAATCCCCGCCCTCTGCCAGCCGGGCGTCTCTGCGGCACAGGCTGAGAAATTCGTTGCGCAGCACCCGGATCAGCCAGGCCCGCAGGGAAATCGCCTCGCCCCGGTAGGACAGCAGCGCTTTTGTAAAGGCGCTTTGCACCAGGTCTTCCGCCAGATCCCACCGGCGCGCCAGAGCATAGGCATACAGCAGCAAGGGCCTGTACCACCGCTCATAGGCTTCCGCGAATTCTGCCCGCTCCACGCTACCGCCTCCCTTCTACTCGTAAAACGCAGCAAGCCCCCGTTTGTGACACCCTTTGCAAAATTTTTTCAAAAAATAACGCAAGCGCGCCCGAACCCATGGTTCAAGCGCGCTTATTTCATAGCTTTACAGCAATTTTTCCGCCCAATCTGCTTCCTTGAAGCCCACCAGAACGAAATCCTCGCCCACCAGCAGCGGGCGTTTGACCAGCATCCCGTCGGAGGCCAGCAGAGCATACTGCTCCCCTTCTTCCATGGCGGGCAACCGATCCTTCAGTCCCTGGGCTTTATACTGCTGCCCCGAAGTGTTGAAAAACTTTTTCAGGGGCAGGCCGCTCCAGCTGTGCCAGGCCCGCAGCTCTTCCTCCGTGGGCCGCTCCTCCCGGATCATGCGTTTTTCATAGGGCACGCCCTGTTCTTCCAGCCACCGCTCAGCCTTGCGGCAGGTATCGCACCGGGGATAACACAAAAATACCATCTTTGCGCTCCTTTACCAAACATCCATGTCGCTTTGCAGCGTGTGGCTGTTAACGCTGTGGCGCTCGATGCCGTGAATCAGCACCTCCGCCGTGGCGATATTGGTGGCCAGGGGGATCATATATTCGTCGCACAGGCGCAGCAAATGGGTTTCCGCAGGATCCTTGGCCCGGGCCTTCTCCGGATCACGGAAAAACAGAACCATATCAATGTCCTGGCAAAAAACGCTGGAGGCGATCTGGTGTACGCCGCCCTCGGAGCCGGGGAGATAGTGATCCACCCGAAGCCCGGTCTGTTCCTCGATCCAATTTCCTGTCACGCCGCTGGCAATCAGCTTGCATTTGCTCAAAACGCCCTCGTAGGCAATGCAAAACTGGGCCATCAGCTCTTTTTTACTGTCGTGGGCAACCATCGCAATCGTCATGTTTTCCGCCTCTTTCTTCGGCTGCTTCAGCTGTTAGTCTTCCAATTTATTTTCATTTTATCGTGAAATCCCCGGGAGCGCAAGACGTATTTTTGACTTTTTTCCAAAAACAGGCAGAAAGCCCCCGCGGAGCAAAGGCTCCGCGGGGGCTGCATGGTCAGGTTTTTTCTGCTGCGCGGTACAGCGCCCGGTCGCTGATCACAGCGTCCATAGGCACATCGTGATCCTCCCGCTCTGCCCGGGATACCCGCTGCACGTCATAGGCCAGGGCCACCACCCGCGCCCCTGTACACCGGGGCAGGTAACGGTCGTAATAACCGCCGCCCATACCAACGCGGATGCAGCGGCTGTCAAAGGCGGTGCAGGGCGCCAGCACCAGATCCAGGGATTCCGGCGGCACCGTGCTGAACCGGCCGGGCGCCGGCTCCATCATGCCCAGCGCGCTCCGCTCCAGCGCATCTTCCACCTCCGGCACGGCGGCGATCATCACGCCCTCCCCACAGCACCGGGGGTAGGCCACCACCTTGCCCAACGCCCGGGCCGCCCGGTCGATCTCCGCCGGATCGGCTTCGCTGCCCATGGCGCAATAAGATAAGATCACCCGCGCCCGCCGGAATTCCGGCAGCTCCAGCACCCGCCGGGCAATGGCATGATCCCAGCCCCTCCGCGCGGCCGGGTCTGCCGCCCGGCGGGCCGCCACAGCGGCGGAGCGCTGCCGCTCCTTCTTCTCCCCCGCCGTCATGTCACAGCACTTTGCTCAGGAACTCCCGGGTCCGCGCATTTTTCGGATGGGCAAAAAACTCCTCGGGCGGCGCCTGTTCGGCGATATTGCCGCCGTCCATAAACAGCACGCGGGTCGCAACCTCCCGGGCAAAGCCCATCTCGTGGGTCACCACCACCATGGTCATGCCCTCATCCGCCAATTCTTTCATCACTTCCAGCACCTCGCCCACCATTTCGGGGTCCAGGGCGGAGGTGGGTTCGTCGAACAGCAGCACCTTGGGCTTCATGGCCAGGGCCCGGACAATGGCGATCCGCTGTTTCTGTCCGCCGGAGAGCTGGTTGGGGTAGGCGTCCGCCTTTTCCTCCAGCCCCACGCGCCGCAGCAAGGCCAGCGCCTCCTCATCGGCCTCCTCCTGCTTCATCAGCCCCGTGCGTACCGGCGCCAATGTGATGTTTTTCCGGATGGTCATATTGGGAAACAGGTTAAAATGCTGAAACACCATCCCCATCTGGCGGCGAATGGCGTCGATATCCGCCTTGGGATCGGTGACGCTCTGCCCGTCAAATATGATTTCGCCGGCCGTGGGGATCTCCAGCAGGTTCAGGCAGCGCAGGAAGGTGGACTTGCCGCTGCCGGAGGGGCCGATCACGACCACCTTTTCCCCCGCACCGATATGCTCGGAAATATCATTGAGCACCAGATGGTCCCCAAAGGATTTGGTCAAATGCTTAACGTCGATCACTTTGACGTAGCCTCCTTTCCAATCTGCCCTGCAAGGCGCTGAGGATCAGTACCAGCACCAAATACACGCCCGCAGTGCCCAGCAGCGGGAACATGGCTTCATAGGTTCGGGTGATGATGCCCTGGGCCGCATACAGCAGTTCCTTGCCGCCGATCACCGTGATCAGCGAGGTATCCTTCAGCAGGACGATAAACTCATTGCCCAGGGCCGGCAGGATGGCCTTGAATGCCTGGGGAATGACGATAAAGCGCATGGTGTCGATATAATTCAGGCCCAGGGAACGGCCTGCCTCCATCTGCCCCGGATCCAGGCTCATCAAGCCGCCGCGGATGATCTCGGACACATAGGCGCCGGAGTTGATGCCCAAAGTCAGGGCGCCCACCACGGTGAAGTTCCGGCTGCTGGCAAAAATCACCATGCCCATGATCAGCAGCTGAACCATCATGGGCGTGCCGCGGATCACAGTAACATAGACCTTGCAGACCAGGTTGATGATGCCCAGGAAAAAGTTGTGGTGCCCGGGACGCTGCTGGTCATGGGCCGTGCGCACCACGGCCACCAGCACGCCCAGCACAATACCGATCACCAGCGCCATGGCCGTCACGATCAGCGTGGTGCCCACGCCGTTGAGATACTGCATCCAACGGTCCGCTTCAATAAACGCCTGATAGAACTTTACAAAAAACTCCTGCCAGAAAGCCAGATCCCCACCTGCTATCATCTCGGTCTTCCATGCGGCATACAGTTCCGCCATTCCCATGCAGACTCACCTCTCTCTTGTTTCTTTTTTCTTTTTGTTTTATTTCCTTTTCAAATGCACTTTCCCGCGCGGCTGGCCGCCGGGAAAAACTCAGAAAAAGGGCGGCTGTGCCGCCCTTTTTCATTGTGTTATCTAAATGGCTCAGCCCGCAGTGATATAAGTATCAATGATGGACTGCACCGTGCCGTCGGCAATCAGCTCTTCCAGAGCGCCGTTCACCGCTTCCAGCATGGCGGTATTGCCCTTAGCCACGCCGATGGAATAGTCTTCGTTGACCCAGTCGCCTTCCAGAATGGTCAGGCCGGGATTGGCCTTCACATATTCCTGAGCAGGCGCCTTATCGATGATCACGCAGTCGATCTGATCGTTGACCAGAGCCTTGGTAGCGGTGATGCCGTCGTCATAGGCCACCACATGATCCTCGCCGTAACCGCCGTTCTCGGGCGTGTCGGAGGCATACAGGAAGCCGGTGGTGCCGCGCTGGGTGCCGATCATCTGCTCGCCCAGATTATCCATGGTCACATCAGAGCCTTCCTTGACGATAACCACCTGCACGCCGGTGGCATAGCTGGTGGAAAAGTCCATCACAGCGGCGCGGTCGGGCGTGATGGACAGGCCGGCCATGCAGATATCGCTCTTGCCGTTCTGTACAGCCAGCAGAGAAGCGTCAAAATCCATGTCGATAACTTCCAGCTCCAGGCCCAGCTTTTCAGCAATGGCGTTGGCAATGTCCACATCGATACCCACCACATTGCCGCTGTCGTCGGTCATCTCATAGGGAGGGAAGGTGGCGTTGGTAGACACAGTCAGCGTGCCGGGGGTAACGGTGGTCAGGGCAGCGTCGCTGCCTTCGTTCGTGCTGCCGGTGCTGGGCTGGGAATCATTGTTGCCGCCGCAGCCCACCATCAGGGTCGTCATCATGGCAGCAGCGCTCAGCAGTGCCAGAAATTTTTTGTTCATAAAAATCTTCCTTTCATCCAGAAAACTCGCCCGCGCTCCGGGCGTTGAAACGGCGGGGCCGTTTCTGCTTCATCCAATATCCATATTGTAGCTCTTTTTTTCAAAATTGCAAGTAGCAAAATGACTTTTTATTCATAGCTTTCCAGTTTCACCCTATAAATTATTCACAAAAATGCATATTTCAATGTATATTCATTCATCTATACAGTTTGCAGGCCATTGACAAACGCCCCATCCTTTCGGATAATAAGGCATAACAAAGTAAGCCTTGAAAAGGAGACAGCATTATGGATCCTATCACAGAACAATTTTTACAGCATTCTCCCCTGCACGAGCAGTGGCGCGCACTGCTGCAGAACGATTTGGAACAGCCCTATTTTACCGCCCTCTGCCGGGCAGTGGAAGGCGCCCGGGCCGCCCACACGGTCTTCCCTCCGGCCCCGGACGTGTTCGCCGCCCTGAACCGCACGCCGCCGGAGCAGGTGCGCTGCGTAATTCTGGGCCAGGACCCTTATCACGAGCAGGGACAGGCCCACGGCCTGGCCTTTTCCGTAGCCCCCGGCGTCCCCCTGCCCCGCAGCCTTCGCAATATATATAAGGAGCGGGAAGCCGATCTGGGCATTCCGCCCTCCTCCAGCGGCTGTTTGCTGCCCTGGGCCGATCAGGGCGTGCTGCTGCTGAACACCGTGCTCACCGTAAACGAAGGCGCCGCCAACAGCCACGCGAAATTCGGCTGGCAGCCCTTCACCGACGCCGTTTTCCGTATTCTCTGGCAGCTGCCCCAGCCAATGGCCTTTATCCTATGGGGCAACCAGGCCCGGGCCAAGCTGGAAAAAGCCGGCGTGGGCGAAGCCTCTGCCCCCCGGCTGACCGTATGTTCGGCCCACCCTTCCCCCCTGTCCGCCTCCCGGGGCTTCTTCGGCAGCCGGCCCTTCAGCCGGGTCAACACCTTCCTGGCAGAAAATCACTGCCCCCCCATCGATTGGAGTCTCTGACCCGCCGCCTGTGCAAAAATCGGGCAAAAGTCATGACTTTTTGGGCAAACTATGATATAATGAGGATATAAGTTTGCCGCCGGCTCGTTTTCCAGTGCCGGCATTGCGGAGGCTTTTTATGATCTATCGCGTTGATCTCCATGTACATACAAACGCCACCGAGGGCTCGCCCTCCACCCTGGACGAACTGGTTCGGGCCGCCCGGCGGGCGGGGCTGGACGCCATCGCCGTCACCGATCGGGATTATTGCTCCCCGGTACCCATCGAGCTGCGGGGCGTGCTGCTGATCCCCGGCTGCGAGGTGACCACCCTGGGCGGCCAGATCCTGGGCGTTTTTCTGGATCGCCCGCTGGATCTGGTCCGGCTGCGCCGGGCCGGCCTGCCCACGGCAGACGAAGCCGTGATGGAGATCCACCGCTGCGGCGGACTGGCGATTCTGGCCCATCCTTTTGCAGAAAAGGACGCCAATCCCGCCCTGTTTCCCATCCGGCCCGACGCCGTGGAAACTTTCAGCGCCCGGGCCGCCCTCCAGCGCAGCGACGCTAACCAGCGGGCCGCCCTCTGGGCCACCGATCACCAGCGCCCCAAGGTGGGCAGCAGCAATGCCCACTCTGCCCAGGAGCTGGGCAACGGCTATACGGAAATCGCCTGTCCCCGGCTGACCCGGGCCGCCCTCAAGGACGCCGTGGATCTGGGCCACTGCCGCCCCGTTTGCGTGCGCAACACCAATAACACCGACTGTGGCTACGCCGTGCTGGCCAGCGCCCGGCGCCAGGGCGGAAAAAAGCTGATCCTGAAAAGCGCCCTGGCTCTGGGCGTCTGCAAAGTGATGGATCTGGCCCGTCCCCGCGGGAAAAAGCACAGCCGCCCCCACAGCAAGGGCAGCAGAGCAAAATAAAACACAGCAAAGCAAAACATGCTCCCGCGGCATTTCCGCCGCGGGAGCATGTTTTTTCATTCATCAGTTGCTGCCGGTGGTGCCAAATCCCCCCCGGTCTGCGCCGGAAAGGTGCTCCACCTGTTCAAAGGTAATGCGGGGCTGATTTTCCATGATGCGGAACTGGCAGATGCGGTCGCCCACCTCCACCACCGTGTCCCGGGTGGCATACACGGGCACCCGCCACTCGTCATTGTCGCCGCAGTAGCTGCCGTCGATCACGCCCATGCTGTTGGTCTGCAGCAGGCCCCAGGTTTTGAAGGTGCTGGAGCGGGGCACCACATGGGCCTCGTACCCCCGAGGCAGCTCCATGGCCACACCCAGGCGGATCAGGCGGAAATCGCCCGCCTTCAGCTCCACCCGTTCGGCCGCGCGCAAATCGATCCAGTCGGACTTTCCGTCGATATAGCGCAGGGGCTCGATCTCGTCGGACAGGTACCGGATGCGAATGGTTTCTTCTCTCATGGGTTCTCCTCCTCCCACAGCACTACGCACCCTGCTTTCAGGGTGGTTTTCAGATCAATCAGCCGCTGGTTCCGGCTGCCCCGGAAGCGGAGCATCAGATCCCGCTCCTCGGCAATAAAGGCGCCGTCCACCAGCACATCGATCTGGGCCAATAATTCGTCCGTCACGGCGCAGCGGCCGCAGCCCCCCTCCGCCAGCAAATCCGTCTCCAGGGTGTCGCCGGTAAAGCACCAGATCGTTTTTTTCGGATAGGCCTGCCGCACTTTTTTCAGCAGATCCAGCACCGTCTCCTGATTTTCCGGCTCAAAGGGTTCGCCCCCCAGCACCGTCAGCCCATGGATATAGGAGGGCGCCAATGCTGCCAGGATCTCCTGTTCCGTCTCCCCGGTGTAGGGTTTTCCAAAGCAGAAGTCCCAGGTTTCTGTGTTGAAGCAGTCTTTGCAATGGCGGCGGCAGCCGGATACAAAGAGGGATACCCGCGTCCCCGGCCCATTAGCAATATCCACTTTTTTGATTTCACCGTAATACATAGGCGCCCTCCCTTTCCGTCCGCGGCCCTGTGTTCATTCTTTGTTTCATCATAGCACAAAGGGGCCTGCAAGTCACCCTTTTTCTATGGTCCGGCAAGCCCTGAAAAAGCAGCGCAGCGCACCGCAGAGCGGTGCGCTGCCGGCATTTTCCGCCGCGGGCGGGAATTACAGATGCATGACCCGATCCTTGATCTCCTGGGTGCGGCCCTGGTTCCAGAACTGGGTGCCGATGTAGCCGCAGGTGCGCCGGGCCACATTCATCTTGTCCTGGTCGGTGTTGCCGCACTTGGGGCACTTCCAGATGAGCTTGCCGTTTTCCTCTACGATTTGGATCTCACCGTCCCAGCCGCACACCTGGCAGTAGTCACTCTTGGTGTTCAGCTCGGCATAG
>CALDMR010000175.1 GCA_937915065.1 uncultured Clostridia bacterium | reverse complement strand
CGGCCAGCTCGAACTTCTTGTTCTCCTCGTCCATCTTGATCTCGCCGCAGCCGGAAACGCAGCACTTACCCATGCCGCGGGCCACAACGGCTGCGTGGGAGGTCATGCCGCCGCGCACCGTCAGAATGCCCTGGGCGGCCTTCATGCCCTCGATATCCTCGGGAGAAGTTTCCAGGCGAACCAGAACCACCTTTTCGCCGCGCTCGGCCCATTCCTTGGCCTCTTCGGCGGAGAAAACGATCTTACCGGAAGCGGCGCCGGGAGATGCGCCCAATGCCTTGCCGATCACTTCGCTCTCCTTCAGCTTGACAGCGTCGAACTGGGGATGCAGCAGGGTATCCAGGGAGCGGGGATCGATCATGGCCACGGCCTGCTTCTCGGTGATGGCGCCTTCGTCCACTAGGTCGCAGGCGATCTTCAGCGCAGCGGCGGGGGTGCGTTTGCCGTTGCGGGTCTGCAGCATGTAGAGCTCGCCATTCTCCACGGTGAACTCCATGTCCTGCATATCATGATAGTGGTTTTCCAGGGTCTTGCACACGTTCTCAAACTGGGCAAAGGCCTCGGGGAACTTTTCTGCCATCTGGCTGATGGGCATGGGGGTGCGCACGCCGGCCACCACGTCTTCGCCCTGGGCGTTGGGCAGGAATTCGCCGAACAGCTTGCGTTCGCCGGTGGCGGGGTTGCGGGTAAAGGCCACGCCGGTGCCGCAGTCGTCGCCCATGTTGCCGAAAGCCATCATCTGCACGTTGACAGCGGTGCCCCAGGAATAGGGAATATCGTTGTCGCGGCGGTAGACGTTGGCGCGGGGGTTATCCCAGCTGCGGAACACGGCCTTGATGGCGCCCATCAGCTGCTCCTTGGGATCGGAGGGGAAGTCCACGCCGATCTTGCTCTTGTATTCCGCCTTGAACTGGCCCGCCAGATCCTGCAGATCTTCGGCAGTCAGCTCCACGTCCTGCGTGACGCCCTTCTTTTCCTTCATCTCGTCGATGAGCTGCTCAAAGTACTTCTTGCCGACTTCCATAACGACGTCGGAATACATCTGAATAAAACGGCGGTAGCAGTCCCAGGCCCAGCGGGGGTTGCCGCTCTTGGCTGCCAGAACCTGCACCACTTCCTCGTTCAGGCCGAGGTTCAAAATGGTATCCATCATGCCGGGCATGGAAGCGCGGGCACCGGAACGCACGGAAACCAACAGGGGGTTCTCCTTATCGCCGAACTTCTTGCCGGCGATCTGCTCCAGCTTGGAAACATACTCCATAATCTCGCTCTCGATCTCGGGGGCGATGGTCTTGCCGTCTTCATAATACTGGGTACAGGCTTCGGTAGTGATGGTGAAGCCCTGAGGAACGGGAAGTCCGAGGTTGGTCATTTCTGCAAGGTTTGCACCTTTGCCGCCCAGCAGCTCGCGCATATCAGCACGGCCTTCGCTGAACAAATAGACATACTTGTGAGACATCTGTTTTTGCTCCTTCCTAACACTGACACATTCTGAATCGTTTGCTTTGGTTATAGTGGCATTATTATAATATAAAAAATGGAAACAGGCAATCGATTTGTCTCTTTTTACTAAAGTTTTTTTCGCTGCGCCGCCGAAAACCGGCAGGACTTCAAATCTTCCGTTTTTTCATTGCCTATTGCCCCCGCCCTATGATAAAATAAAATAATTATAAGCTATTTTCGGCAGAAGGAGGAACCCGCCATGACTGCGCCGCTGTACGACACCCTTTGTACCCTGGCCCGATCCGACGGTCTGCGCATGCATATGCCGGGCCACAAGGGGAAAGCTATGGCCCCCCTGTTTTCCGCCGCCGCCATTGACTATACGGAGATCCCGCCCACCGGCAACCTGTACACCGGTGAAGGCCCCATCGCCGAGGCGGAGGCCCTGGCTGCCCGGGCCTGGGGAGCCGAGCGGGCCTATTTCCTCACCGGGGGCTCCAGCCAGGGCATCCTGGCCGGGCTGGCCCTCTGCGCCGCCCCCGGCAGCACCATCCTGCTGGATCGCAACACCCACAAATCCTTTTTCAGCGCCATGGCCCTGCTGGATCTGGATCCCGTTTATCTGGAGCATCCCGCCGCCGGCGATGTGGAGCGCCTGCTGCTCGCCCACCCCGAGGCAAAAACCGTGTGCGTTACCTCTCCCACTTATTACGGCGTAGTGGCAGATATCGAAGCCATAGCCGCCGTCTGTAAGGCCCATGGCGCCAAACTGCTGGTGGACGAAGCCCACGGCGCTCATTTTCCTTTTGTAAACCGCGGCCCCTGTGCCGCGGGCCGCGGCGCGGCAGTTTCCGTCTCCTCCGCCCACAAAACCCTGCCCGCCCTGGGCAGCAGCGCCCTGCTCTTCACAGACGGTTCCTTTTCCGATGCCGCCGTGCGGGAAAAGACCGCCCTATTCGGCACTTCCAGCCCCTCCTACCCGATCCTGGCCTCCATTGACTGGGCCCGGGCTTATCTGGAAGGGCCCGGCGGAGAAGCCTACCGCCGCTGTGCCCGGGAAACGGCCGCCCTGCGCAGCGCCATCAACGGCCGCGGCGTGTTCCACGCCCTGACCGAGGCAGACGGGCTGCCCCTGGATCCCACCCGGCTGACCGTTTGCACCGCCTGCGCCGGGCTGAATGGCCGCCGGGCCGGAGAACTGCTGGAACAACATTATAATATCTGGCCCGAAATGAGCAACCGGGACTGCGTGGTATGCATCCTGACCTGCAGCGACAGCAGCGCCGACATGGCCCGCCTGGCAAAAGCCCTGGAAGAACTGGAAGCCTATGCCGGCGCAGCACCCCTGCCCCCCTGTCCGCCGCCGCCCGGGCCGGAGACCTGCTGCTCCATCCGCAGCGCCGCGTTTGCCCCCCGGCACAGCCTGCCCCTGGGCCAGGCCGCCGGCCGAATCAGCGCCGTATCCATCGCCCCCTATCCCCCCGGCGTTCCCGTGGTGGCCCCGGGCGAGCGGATCACCCCGGCGATCCTGTCCTACTTCCGCACCATCGGCTACGATCTCGACGAGCCGGTTTCTGTACTTTCAAAGGAGTGTGAGCCATGAGCGAACAACAAAATGAGCGGCTTTATGCCCAAGTGCGCGCCGCCGCCGACCGCGGCGCCCTGCACCACGCCCTGCTGCTCACCGGCAGCCGGGGCAGCGGCAAGCACGACCTGGCCCGCACCATTGCCGCCGCCATGGAATGCACCGCTCCGGGCGGAAAACCCTGCGGCGTCTGCCCCAACTGCCGCAAGGTCCTCTCCGGCATCCATCCGGATGTGATCACCGTCCGGGACGAGGAGCACAAGACCATTCCCGTGGACGATATGCGCGCCCTGTGTGCCGACGCCTATATCCGCCCCAACGAGGGCACCCGCAAAGTATATATTTTTGACGACTGCGGCCAGCTGGACAGCCGCTGCCAGGATATCCTGCTGAAAACGGTGGAGGAGGGCCCCCGCTACGCCGCCTTTCTTTTCCTCTCGGAAAATGCCGCCGCCATCCTGCCCACCATCCGTTCCCGCTGCGTGGAGCTGAAGCTGCGCAGCAGCCTGGACGCCCCCGCAGAAAACCGCGAAATGACGGATCGGGCCCTGGAACTGGGCGACTGTCTGTGCCAGATGCGGGAGGATGTGCTGGTGAGCTATCTGTGCTCCCTGGAAAGCGCCAAGCTCAAGCGCGCAGATCTTTCCGCCTTTCTCGACGCCGCCCGGGAACTGTGCGCCGCCGCCCTTTTGTGCCAATATGGCCGGAAAGCGCCGGAAATCTATGAAGAAATGGCCGAAAAACTCGCAAAAAATTTGACAAAAGAACAGTTAGCAGGCATAATAGACATGCTGCAGAAGGAGCGGGAGGAAAGCGAGTTCAACGTCGGCGTGGGCCACATGCTGGGCGCGCTGGCGGCCAGGCTTTCCGCCTTTCTTTCGGCGAAAAAATAACAAAACGATCCTGCGCGCACAATACGCCGCGCAGAGTTTCGCCCGCCGCAGCGGGCGAACTAAATTAAAATCCTTTTTTGAGGATCTATCCCTCAAAAAACCACTTCTCAGCCTGCCCAGGGCGCGCACTTCCCGTTTTACAGGCAATGCGGGCGCGAGGCAAGCTGCAATCCCCCTTCACAAAAATGCCCGCATTTTTGTGAATTAAGAAATGGAGGTTATATATTTGACAGAAGTCATCAGCGTCCGCTTTCGCGGCGGCTGTAAAGCCTATTTTTTTGATCCCCAGGGCGTGACTGTTCACGAAGGCGATGAAGTGATCGTTGAAACCGCCCAGGGCTCCGAATTCGGCACCTGCGTGTGCGGCAACCACAGCGTGGAGGATCACGCCGTGATCCAGCCCTTGCGCCCCATGCACCGCATTGCCACCGAAGAAGACCGCAAAACCCTGGAACGCAACCGCAAGCGCGAGCAGGATGCTTTTGCTGTCTGCGAGAAAAAAATCGCGGCGCACAAGCTGGAAATGAAGCTGGTCAATGTGGAGTGCAGCTTCGACGGCAACAAAATCATCTTTTTCTTCACCGCCGACGGCCGCGTGGATTTCCGCGAGCTGGTCAAAGATCTGGCCGGCGTGTTCCACTCCCGCATCGAACTGCGCCAGATCGGCGTGCGAGACGAGGCCAAAATGCTGGGCGGCCTGGGCATCTGCGGCCAGCCCTTCTGCTGCCAGCGGTTCCTGGAGGATTTCCAGCCCGTGTCCATCAAAATGGCCAAAACACAAAATCTCAGCCTGAATCCCACCAAGATCTCCGGCTCCTGCGGCCGGCTGATGTGCTGCCTGAAATACGAGCAGCACGCCTACGAGGACGCGCAGACGCGCATGCCCAAAAACGATTCCTTTGTGCAGACGCCCGACGGCCCCGGCAACATCAGCGCCATCAATCTGGTCAAGGAGAGCGTGACCGTCCGCCTGGACGACGCGCCCGAAGCCCCCAAAACCTATCAGGTGGGCGAGATCATCGTGCTGCGCAACGGCAAAGGCAGCCGGGACGGCATCGCCATCCCCGACCGCCCCGACCGCATCGCAGCCGAGCCCGATCTGGATCCCTTCGGCATGGAGATCCCTTCGGAAAAGCCCGCCATGCGGCAATTCCGTAATTCTCCCCCGCCCCGGCGCGAGCGCAGCGAGGAAAAGCGCGAAAAAAGCGACCGCCGCGGCAGCAAAGGCTCTGCCCGCGGCGCAGCCGCCGCCCCCGGCGCCGACTCGCCCAAAGAGGCCCCGGAGCAGTCCAAGCAGCCGGAAGCCAACAAATCCGGCGAGCGTTCCCACCGTTCCCACCGGGGCGGCCGCGGCCGCCGCAGCGGCGAGCGGAAGGACAACCGCCCGCGCAACGACAACCAGGAGAAAAACAGCGGCCGCGAAACCAAGGCCGCCGCGCCCAAAGCCGAAACCAGCAGCCAGCAGAACCCCCGCCCCGTGCGCTTTGGCTCCAGCATGCCCATCGCCGCCGGAGCCGCCACGCCGGAAGGCAGCAAGCCCCCCCACCGCCGGGGCCGCCGTCCTTCCCGCCGGGGCCGCGGAGGCCGCGGCGGCAAGGGCGAAGGCAGCGAAAAGAGCGGCACATGATCCCTGCAACACAAAAGCAGCCCCGGACTTGCGTCCGGGGCTGTTTTTTATATGGGGCGAAATCCTGCGTTTGAAAACATCCCCGCTTCTCGCTTTCCACTCTGCGCGGCGGGAGTCCCACGGACAAAGTCAAACGAGCCGGAACAGCATCAGAAGGATGCCGTAAACCACGCTGGCGCTCACGCCGCACACCAGCACCGGCCCGGCAATGACGAACATCTTGGCCGCCATGCCGGCAATGATCCCTTCGCTTTTGAAGTCGATGGCCGGCGCGGCCACAGCGTTGGCAAACCCCGTAATGGGCACCAGCGTTCCCGCGCCGCCATAGCGGGCCAGCTTGTTATACAGGTTCAGCCCCGTCAGCAGAGCGCTGAGGAAAATCAGCGTCACCGCAGTCATCGTCCCGGCGTCCCCCTTATCCAAGCCTGCCGCACACCACCCGTTTTGAATCAGCTGCCCGGCTGTACAGATCCCGCCCCCCGTCAAAAAGGCCAGCGCCGTGTTTTTCAGCAGCGGCGATTTTTCTGAAAGACTTGCCACATAATCCCGATAGGTCTGCATGGACTCATCCATAAACCCGCTCTCCTTTCCAAGATCCTCTTTTCATCCTGCCCCCTTTTTCTTTTTTTATGTCTCCTTTCTTGCACTTTCCCGCCCAATCCCGTACAATAAAACCCAGAAAAATCGTGATGTAATTCCGATGCAAATTGCCCATAGAATGGATGATCAATATGAAAAAGCCAACGCTCCCCCTGGGGCTGTATATCCACGTCCCCTTTTGCCGGCAGAAATGCCGCTACTGCGACTTCTACTCCCTGCCCTGCCGCGAGGAAACCATGGCGGAATACACCCGCGCCGTGACCGCCCATCTGACGGAGATCGCGCCCCGGGCCACCGCCCACACGGTAGACACCGTTTATTTCGGTGGCGGCACGCCCTCCTATCTGGGCGTCAAGCCCTTAAAAGCCATTCTCTCCGCCATCCAAAAGCACTATACCCTGTCCCGCCAGGCGGAAATCACCTTGGAGGCCAACCCCGACAGCGCAGGGGACTGGAAAGCCCTGCGGGCGCTGCGACGGGCAGGCTTCAACCGCATTTCCATCGGCATGCAGTCCGCCGTGGAAGAAGAGCTGCGCGCCGTGGGACGCATTCATACCTTTTCCCAGGTGCAGTCCGCCGCGGAAGCCGCCCGGAAAGCCAAACTGCAAAATGTCAGCCTGGATCTGATCTACGGCCTGCCCGGCCAGACTCCGGAAAGCTTTGAAACCTCCCTGCGGGCCGCGGTGGAGCTGGCGCCGGAGCACATCTCCTGCTATGGTTTGAAACTGGAGGAGGGCACGCCCCTGTTTGCTGCCCGCGACACCCTGATCCTGGCCGACGACGATGCGCAGGCCGACATGTACCTTTTTGCCGTTTCCTTTTTGCAGGAGCATGGCTACCGGCAATATGAAATTTCCAACTTTGCAAAACCGGGCTTTGAAAGCCGCCACAACCAGAAATACTGGTCCCTTTCCGAATATGCGGGCTTCGGCCCCGGCGCCCACTCTGATTTCGGCGGCGTGCGCTACTCCCTCGGCCGGGATCTGGATCGCTACATCAACGGCGTGCTCCGCGGCGGTGATCTGGATCTGGAAAGCGAGACCCTGCCCAACTGGACCCGCGACACGGAATATCTGATGCTCCGTCTGCGCACCACAGAGGGCATCGATCCCCGCCATTTTGAAAACACCTTCCGCCAGCGCTTTTCCGTATTTCTGCCCCTGTTGGAAACATACGAAGCCGCCGGGCTGGCCCAGCGGGGAGCACAGGGCTCCTGGCACCTTACCCCTCGGGGGTTCCTGGTGTCCAACGCTGTGATCGGCGAGCTGCTGGACGCCCTGGCCGCCGAAAAGCAACGCCGGCTGGAAGCCACCGCCCGGGGCGACTTTCTGGTGCGTCCCTGACAGCCATTTCCATTTTACAGCCCCTCTTTTTTATGGTATACTATTACAACATTTTCCCATCCACCCGCGTTTTATGGAGGTTTTAAGAATTTATGAAACATCTTCCCCGCGCATTGCTCTCTGCGGCCCTGGCCGTCGGCACCGCCGCGTCCCTGGTGCTCTCCCCCCTGGCCGCCGTCATCGGCAGCGATCTGCACACCTATGACTCGGACATCCACAGCGGCACGGTCCTGTCCCACGGCGTTTACTGGGGCGCCACCGCCAACGACAAGCGCACCGAAAACTACATCACCTACACCCCCGGCGCCGACGTGCACCCCATCGTGACTTACGGCGACAAAATCACCTCCACCAACACGGTATCCGGCGCCGCAAAAAAGCTGGAAGCCCAGGGTTGGCGCGTGGTAGCCGGAATCAACGGCGATTATTACTACACCAACAACGGCGTGCCCATGGGCATGGTTGTCACCGACGGCATCCTGCGCACCGGCTATAACCAGACCTGGGCCATCGGCTTCCGGGAGGACGGCACCGCCATGATGGGCGATCCCAAACTCTCCGTCACCATGACCTATACCCACACCGTCACAGAACCCGTCACGCCCCCCGCTGCCCCCTCCGGCGACGCGGAAGGCGGCGAAGACACTGCCGCCCAGCAGCCCGAAACCGGCGGCACAGAAGGCGAAACGGTCACAGAACCCGTCGCGCCCCCCGAAACGATCACCCGGGAAGAAACGGTCACCCAGTCTATTTATACCGTGAACAAGGCCCGCAGTGCCAGCGGTATTTTCCTGTATACCAATGATTTCAACCCCAAAGGCACCACCGGCAACACCGAAGCCGGCGTGGATGTGGTTCTTGTCCCCGCCGACGGCGGTTCCGCCGATCTGCGCATCGGCCAAAGCCTGAAGATGGTGGTGGAAAGCGTGACGGACAAAACCGGCGCCACCGCAGTTCCCGCCGGAAAAATCGTCCTTTCTGCCAACAAAAAGGCCAGCGCGGCCAACATCAAAGCCCTGACCGACCTGACCCCCGGCACAGAAGTGACCCTTTCCGTCCGGGCTGCCGGGGGCTGGGAAAACGCCAAATATGTGACCAGCGGCTACAAAAAACTGGTCGAAAACGGGCAGATCGTCAGCGGCCTGTCCACCTCCGGCGCGCCCCGCACCGCCATCGGCATGAAATCCGACGGCTCCCTGGTATTCTACACCATTGACGGCCGCCAGAGCGGCTATAGTGTGGGCGCTTCCGAAGCGCTGCTGGCCCAGCGGCTGCAGCAGCTGGGCTGCACCACCGCCATCTGCCTGGACGGCGGCGGCTCCACCACCCTGACCGCCACGCTGCCCAACAGCACCCTGTCCAGCCGCATCAACAAACCCTCCGGCGGCAGCGAACGATCCGTATCCACCCAGATCTTCCTGGTGGCCGACAACACCCCCAGCGGCGAGCTCAGCCACTACTACATTTCCCCCGTGTCCACCCAGCTGCTGGCCGGGGCCAAAGTCCAGCTCAGCGGCACCGCCGTGGATACCAACTATATCCCCATGCAGGATGACAGCAATCCCACCTGGTCTACAGATCTGGGAACGGTCAACCACAACGGCCTTTACACCGCGCCCATGGAAAGCGGCGCCGCCACCGTCACCCTGAGCAGCGGCTCCCATTCCGGCAGCGCCCGGGTGCAGGTGGTCGCTGATCCCGACAGCCTGGTGGCCCGCTCCGACGGGAAGGTGCTCACCTCCCTGACCACCAGCGCCGGCAAGAGCCATACTCTGGTGATGTCCGCCGTTTATCAGCACATGACGCTCCTCAGCCAGCATCAGTGCTTCCAGTTCTCCGTCACCGGCGGCATCGGCTCCATCACCCCGGAGGGCGTGTTCACCGCCGAAAAAGACGGCTCCGGCACCATCGAAATCACCGCCGGTACTGCCCGGCTGAGCATCCCCGTCACAGTCCGCTCCATGCCCTTTACCGATGTGGCCCTGGGCACCTGGTATTACGACGCTGTCAAACATGTCTATGACAACGGCCTGATGGACGGCGTGGGCAACGCCCTGTTTGAGCCCACCACCACCACGACCCGCAGCATGCTGGTGCAGATCCTCTATAACAAGGAGGGTAAGCCCGCAGCCGCCTATACAGGTGCTTTCCATGATGTGTCCGACGGACAGTGGTATACTGCCGCCGTGGAGTGGGCAAACACGGCCGGCGTGGTTTCCGGCGACGGCGCGGGCGGCTTCAACCCCGGCGGAAAACTCACCCGGGAACAAACCGCCGTGATCCTGTATAATTACGCAGCCCGGGCCGGTTATGATACCACCAGCCGCGGCGATACCTCCGCCTTTTCCGATGCTGGCAGCATCTCTCCCTGGGCCAAGGACGCCATGGCCTGGGCCGTGGGCGCAGGCCTGCTCCAGGGCAGCAGCAATCTGCTGAATCCCCAGGGCACTGCTTCCCGCGCGGAAATCGCCCAGATCCTGACCAACTACGAAACCATTTTCAGCGCCGCCGGCTCCCAGCCCGCCGCTGAATAAACGCAAACAAAAGGGAGACCTGTGCATAGCACAGGTCTCCCTTTTTTATACCCCTGTTAAGTCAAAGGGCGGGGTATACTCTTCCCTGGCGGCGGTGCGCTCCTGAAAAAAGCCCTCCTGCACGCCGCAGTTTTCCAGGTAGGCACAGGCCGCCCGGTACTCCGCCCGGGTAACCTTTCTGCCGATTTCCGGCGGAACTCCTGCCACCGGCGTGTACTGGCTCATCAGAGACACCAGCACCTGGCCCGGCGCAAACTGTTCCGCAATCCAGTCGATGACCCGCTTCGTATCCGCCAGCTGCCCGGGCAGCATCATGTGGCGGATCACCACGCCGGAGCACAGCACGCCCTCCGCCCCCATCTGATAGGGTCCCACCTGGCGGTACATTTCCAGAATTGCCCGGGAGGCGGCCTCAAAATAATCCGCCGCGCCGGAATAGGCCTTGCTCAGCGCCGGCGATACATACTTGAGATCCGGCAGGTAGATCTGCACCGCCCCCTCCAGGGAGCGCAGCGTTTCCACCCGCTCATATCCCCCGGTATTCCACACCACCGGGATCTCCGGCTTCCCCTCCAGGGCCCGCAGGATCTGGGGCGCAAACTGCGTGGGGCTGACCAGGTTCAGATTATGGGCCCCGGCTCCGGCCAGCTCCCCAAAAATCTCCCGCAGCCGCTCCACGCTGATCTCCCGGCCAAAGCCCCCGGCACTGACGCTCCGGTTCTGGCAAAACACACAGCCCAGGGTGCAGCCGGAAAAAAACACGGTGCCGGATCCCCGCGTCCCGCTGATGCAGGGCTCTTCCCAGTGATGCAGGGCGGCGCGGGCCACCTTCACCCGCTCTCCCATGCCGCAGAATCCCGGATGCTTTTCCCGCTCCGCACCGCAGCGCCGGGGGCACAGCTCACATCGCATATCCATTCCTCACAATTTTTCACAGAATTCTCCGGCGAACACATCCAGGGTGAAGTTCCCCGCCGTACAGTCCACGATATTCACCGCGCAATTTTTCTGCACATGGCTGCCGTAAATCTCATTGGAAGCCCGGCCGAACATGGCGCTGAACAGTCCGCGCACCGTGCCGCCGTGAGCCACGATCAGCACCTGCTCCCAATCCTTCTCATGGGGCAGGATGACCTCCTCCAAAAAGGCGCGGCACCGCACCTCCAGCGAGGCATAACTCTCGCCGCCCTCCGGCGGAACATAGGCCTCCGGCGCGGCAAACAGCCGGAAAGTGGGCTGCCGCTCCGGCGCCAGATCAGACAGGTACATCCCTTCGGCGCTGCCGAAACTCAGCTCCACCAGCCGCTCATCGGTCTGCACAGGCACATCCCGGCCCCGCAAAATCAATTCCGCCGTTTCCCGCGCCCGGGCCAGGGGCGAGGAAAAGGCCGCGGAAAAGGATACATCCGCCAGCTCTTCGCCGGTTTCCAGGGCGGAGCGGCGCCCCTCCTCGCTCAGGGCAATATCCGTCCGCCCCTGTAATTTTCCCGCTTCATTCCAAAGGGTGCGCCCGTGGCGCAGCATATAAAGCTTCATGGATCTTCTTCCTCGGTTTCCGGAAGCCGGCTGCAGGCCGCTTCCATAAATTTCGCAAAGGCCGCAGGCACTGCCCGCTCCGCCAGGCCCGCCCGGTTCGTCCAGGCAAAGGACGACTCTCCCTGTCCCCGGACAGACAGCACATAGCCCCGCATGTGCCATTCCACATGGGTAAAGATATGTTTGGCCTCCAGTTGCTCCGCCCAGTCCACGGGCATGAGGCCCCAGCGCGCCAGCTGCGCCGCCGCGCCGGATTCATCCAGCATCCCCGGCACATTGGGTAGTTCCCACAGTCCCGCCAGCAGCCCCTGCTTCTCCCGCCGCCGCAGGGCAAGACCGTCTTCCCCCAGCAGCACGAACACCGTTTTTTCTTCGATCCGGCGCCGGGCCTTTTTCTTTTTCACCGGCAGCACATTCCAGGTGTTGTCCCGGCAGGCCGCGCAAAAAGCCCCGGCGGGGCAGCTTTCGCACCGGGGCGCGCCGTTGGGCACGCAGACGGTGGCCCCCAGCTCCATCATGGCCTGGTTGAAATCTCCGGGCCGCTCCCGGCTTTGGATATCCGCCACCCAGTTTCGGAACCGGGCCTTCACCTTCCCCTCCAGCACATCGCCTTCGTCCCCGGTGATCCGGGCCACCACGCGGAGCACGTTTCCGTCTACCGCCGGCACCTGCCGGCCGAATGCAATGGATGCCACAGCCCCCGCCGTGTATTCTCCCACGCCGGGCAGCGTCAAAAGGGTTTCATAGTCCTCCGGAAACCGGCCGCCCCACTCCGTCATGATTTTTTGGGCCGCCTTTTGCAGGTTGCGGGCCCGGTTATAATATCCCAGCCCCTCCCACAGTTTCAGCAGCTTTTCCTCCTCCACCACCGCCAGGGCCGCCACATCGGGCAGGGCCTCCAAAAAGCGGCGGTAATAGGGCAGCACCGCGCTGACCCTGGTCTGCTGCAGCATGATCTCCGACAGCCACACATGATAGGCCGTGGGCTCGTCCCGCCAGGGCAGCACCCGGGCGCTGCCATCATACCACCGCAGCAGCGGGGCCGTCAGTTGATATAATTGTTTTGGTGTTTCATCCATCGTTTTATCCTTTATTGAACCGCGTTGCAAACCCGCAGCGGCGGCACAGCGCCTCTGCCGGAGCACGGTTGGAAAATCCATCGTAAATGGCCCTGGCCCGGGGACTGTTCAAAATCTCCTCCAAAGGCCGCTCAAACAAATTGCCCAGGGGCACATCTCCCTCGTGATCCAGGCAGCAGGGCACCACCGTGCCGTCGCACAGCACGCCGATCTGATCCCGCAGGCCAAAGCAGAACTGGGTTCCCGTTTCCGGCCGATGCAGATCCGGCCATTCAAATACTTCTTCCTGCTCCAAAAACAGGTTTTCCGCCAGCACGCGGCTGCGGCTGCGGGTGCGGGGCAGGGTTTCCGGGGCCACCCCGGTTTTCTCTTCCAGAAAGCGCAGGATCTCACCGTTGCGCGCCGCCGCGCCGCCCTCGTTCCACAGGCGCAGCGCGCAGTAAACGCCCCGCTTCCGGGCCTGTTCGCAGAAGGCCCAGACCGCCGACAGGTAGGCCTCCATCGCCATCGGCGCGCCGCTGCCCTCCAGGGCGTGGAGCGATACGCTGACTTTATGCAGCACCTCCGCCTGTTCCACCAGCACGGCGCCCCGGGTTCCCAGCAGCGTGCCGTTGGTGGTGATGCAGACCCGGAAGCCCGCAGCGCCTGCGATCCGCAAAATTTCCGCCAGCTCCGGATGCGTCAGGGGTTCGCCCATCAGATGCAGGTATAAATAGCGCACATGACCGGCCAGGGCGGCGGCGGCCTTTGAAAATTCCTCCGCCGTCATGCGCCCCGGGGCGCGCTGCGTTTTGGGACAGAAGGTGCAGCTCAGATTGCACTGGTTCGTGATCTCCACATAAGCTTTGTTCAGCATACCGATCCCTTGCCCTCCAGCGCCGCCACCGCCGCCAGAGGCATTACTTCAATGCTGTTGCCGTCCGGGTCATGCATGAAATAGATCCCCAGTTCCGGGATCTCCCAATCCACCAGGCGGGCAGCGTTATGGCGCTTATAAAGGGCGTCCCGTTCGTCGGTGACAAACGCGATGTGGTTGTTGCCCCGCACCACGGCGCTCTCGGTCAGTTCCAGGAAAAAGTCGCCGCCGAACCCCAGCCAGGCCATGGGGCCGTTGCCAGCCCGCAGGCGATGGCGCAGCGTCATACCGAACTGCTCTTCATAAAAATGGATGGATGCTTCCAGGTTGGATACCCGCAGATTTTCATGGCTGAACTGGATCATGATTCTTCCTCCTCAAGATAGGTGAAGCGCCGGAAGCTTTTTCCGTCCCGCTCCACAATTTCATTCCACATGGCCGCCGGACGCACCCAAAGGCCGCCGTCGCCGTAAAGGGCCCGGTAGACCACCATGGCCTCTTCCGTTTCGCTGTGCCGGGCCACACCCAGCACCTCATACAATCCGCCCTTGAAATGGCGGTATTTTCCGCGCTTGATGCCGCTCATTTTCTTTTCCTCCGCCACAGGGCTCCTCCGTTCGTTTTCACCAGCAGCTGCTCCACCGGCACCCCCGCCGGACAAATCTCCTGGCAGGCCAGGGACTTGGAGCACCCCGCAAAAAAGCGCTTCCGGTACTGGTCGTAAAGCCGCTTCCGGCGGCCCTCCTCCTGCTCCAGATCCGTCAATCGGAATGCCGCGGCCGCCGCAGGCGCCCCTGAAAATAACCCCTGCACATCAAAGTTCGGGCACACTTCCAAGCACAGGCCGCACATCAGACAGGACGCCGCCCGGTAATGCAGCTCCCCCTCCGCAGCGCCTTCGCCCTCCAGCCAAAGTTCCATCTCCCGCAGCGCATCGAACAAAGCAGTTCGATCCACCCGCAGATCCTCCAGGCAGGGGAATTTTTTCAGCGGTTCCAGCGTGACCATGCCCGCTCCATCCGCCGCATCCCGCAAAGCCGTGGCACAGGCCAGGCGGGGCTTTCCTCCGATGACCATGGCGCAGGCGCCGCACTTCTTTTCCAGGCACCCGCAGTCCCAGGCCACCGGCCGGACTTCTTCGCCGCCGGCGGAACGCAGATCCGGCCGACTGTTCAATTCTTCCAGGGCGCAGGCCACGGAATCCCCCCCGCCGCAGGGCGTGGTAAAGGTCTGCCAATGGGGGGCATCCCCGGAAAAGCGCCGGATTTTCAGTTGATAGTTCACCCTTCTCCCTCCTTCGGGATTTGAGCAAAGGAAATGGCAGGCCCGCCCTGCTGCATACGGGCCACCGTGGTTTTGCAAAATTCCGCATCATTCCGCTCCGGATAATCGGTGCGGCACTGGGCGCCCCGGCTCTCCCGCCGGGCGCGGGCGCTCCAGGCAGATCTGTTCCGCCCCACTGCACCCCGGGTCCCAGCCCTTCTTCAAGTCTGCCGCCAACTGTTCCAGATCCTCTGCCCCGGCAGCCAGCTGCTCTTCGCACCGCCGGATGCCCATGCAGCGGCGCAGGATTTCGGCCAACCTCTGTTTTGCCGCCGCACAGGAAACCCTTCCCGTCCGCCGTTCCACCGCGTCCTGTTCCGCCTGCCAGGCGGCCAGGGCCGCCTCCCCGGCACAGTCTGCCGGGAGCTTTCCGTCGGCCAGCATGGTTTGCGCTGCCCGCCGCCCGCCGAACACGGCTCCCAGCAGGGAATTTCCGCCCAGGCGGTTGGCCCCGTGGTACTGGCAGGCGCACTCTCCGGCGGCATACAGCCCCCCCACCGTCGTGCGGTGGGCGCTGTCCACATACAGTCCTCCCATAAAATAATGAATGCCAGGATACACCGGCAGGAAATCCTTCTTCGGATCCAGGTGCAGGAATTCCAGACAAAAATCCCGCAGATCCGCCAGTTGATCGGCAAAAACGGTCTCCGGCAGCGCCGTCAGATCCAGCCAGGCTGTTTCCTGGCCGTTTTCCCGGCACACCCGTTCCGTTTCCCGGGATACCACATCCCGGGGCATCAGATTTTTCAGCTCCGGATAGCACTCTTCCATGTAATACCACCGCTGGCCGTTCCGCAGGACAAACAGCCGCCCGCCTTCGCCCCGGGCCGCCTCGGAGATCAGCGCCCGTTTGCCCGAGATGGGCGTGGTGGTGGGGTGGTACTGAATCATTTCCAAATTGGCGCAGGCGGCTCCCGCGGCATAGGCCGCCGCCGCAGCGTCGCCGGTATTTTGCACCGTACCCGTGGTTTTTCCAAACAGGCCGTTCAGCCCTCCCGCAGCCAAAAGCACGATTCCTGTCAAAATTTGACAACTTTTTGTATTTTCATCAAAAATAATACAGCCCGTACATTGATTTTCCAGCGTCACGATCAACTTTTGCAGGGTATGATGCATTTTTCGCTCCACCAATCCGCGGCTCTCCCACTTGCGTACCTCCTGGATCAGCCCAGTCATGATCTGTTTTCCCGTGCCCGAGCGGGCATAGGCCGTGCGCTGTTTTTTTTGGCCGCCGAAGGAACGCAGATCCAGCGCCCCCGCGGCAGTGCGGTTAAAGGCCACTCCCAGCCCCGCCAGCCAGGTCACCAGCTCCGGCGCGCCGTTGGTCAAGGCGCGCACTCCGTTGGGATCTGCCAGATCACAGCCCGACGCCATGGTATCCTGAAAGTGCTCCTGCACGGAATCACCCTGCCCTTTGGTATCCAGGGCCGCATTGATGCCGCCCTCGGCCATGACAGACTGGGCCCGCTCCGACGGCGCAGCGGAAACCAGCACGCAGGGCTGTCCCGCCTCCGCCAGGGCAATGGCCGCCGTCAGCCCGGCAATGCCCGCGCCGATGATCACCGCCTTGCTCATAGCATCCCCCTCACAAAATAAACCAGGGCCGCCGCCGCGGCCAGCACCGCCAGGGCCACCGTCACCCTCCGCATCCAGCGCCCCGCCCGTCCGGCAGGATCCAGGGCCGAATCGATCAGCAGCGGCCGGATATTCAGCAGAATATGGGCCGCCAAGGCCGCCACAAACAAAAGCTGAGCCAACAGGCTGGGCCACTCAAAGGAGCGCAGCAACACGCCGAAAGGCGTCTGCATGGTCCAAAGGGTGCGATGAACCAGCGCCAGCACCAGCACCGCCAGCCCGCTGAGCAGGCGGAACCAATAAATTCGGTTTTCCCGAAGATATAAAAATCTGCCCCGCGTCCAACTTTTACCCACCAGTTTTCCCAAGGAAAGCAGAACATGAACCGCTGCAAACCCCAAAAAGACCCAGGCAAATTGCGTTTGCAGCAGAAAAACAGGCGTTAAAAGTGTGACAGATCCCAAAATAAGGTGTACAATAAGCAGCAGCAGGAGCAGCCATGCCAGAACCGGATGAAACTTTTGCACGAACGCCTCTCCCCCCTTTTCCCAGATCGCCTTTTATGATTGTACTATTATAGCGCGTTCCGACGGGGAAGAAAAGCATCTTTCCGCAAAATCCCCGTTCCATGGCCCCGGCCACAAAAGAATACTTGACAAATTCCTTTCCATGCATTATAGTTCATTAAATGAACTATATAAACAGTCTTTACAGGAGGTGATTTCAATGGATTCGAAACTTGCCGCAGGCGAGCGCCTGCTCAGCGCCTGGCTCACCCTGTCCTCCACCCTGTGGAATGAGCGGGTCGTTACCGGCATGACTTTTAACGAGGCTTTTGTGTGCAACCTACTCAGCCACCGGGCAGCAGAAGCCCCCGACCGGCCCTTGACCGCCACGGACCTCTGCGAGCGCACCCGGCTGCTGAAAAGCCAAATGAACAAAATTCTCTCCGAAATGGAGCGAAAAGGATTTATCCAGCGCGAGCGCTCTGCCCAGGACAAGCGCCAGATCTTTCTGCGCCTGACTCCCACCGGCCAGGAGGCCTATGATCGGGAGCACGCCGGTATCACTGCGATCCTGTCGGCCCTGGTGAGCGATTTGGGCGAGGAAAAGACGCTGCGCATTGCCGAATCTGTTGAGGAAGTCTCCGGCGCGCTGCGCAAACTCGATCTTCTGTAAAGTCCCCGTGGAAAGGAATTTGTATGATCCGTATTCTAACCGACTCCGCTTCTGATCTGACGCCCCAGGAATTGGCAAGCAACGCCATTTCTGTCGTCCCCCTGAGCATTCACTTTGGCGAAGACACTTACCGCGACGGCGAAACCCTGGATCAGCAGGGTTTTTACGAGCTGCTCCGCAGCCGTCCGGAGTTCCCCAAAACCTCCCAGCCCTCCCCCGCTGATTTTGAAGTCTATTTCGAAGAAGCCCGGAGCGCAGGCGACGAGCTGGTGGCCGTGCTGCTCTCCTCCTCCCTATCCGGCACCTTCCAGGGCGCCCAGATCGCCAAAGCCATGGTGGATTACGACGGCATCTACCTGGTCGATAGCCTGAGCGCCACCGTGGGCGAGCGGCTTTTATTGCTGGAAGCCGTCAAGCTGCGCGATCAGGGCCGCAGCGCCGCTGAAATCGTCGCTGCCCTGGAAGCTCTGAAAAAACGCATTTGTATCTGGGCCAGCCTGGATACCCTGGAATATCTGTACAAGGGCGGGCGGCTTTCCCGCACCGCCGCCGGCATCGGCTCCCTGGCCAATATGAAGCCCATCATTACCGTTTCCCCCGAAGGCAGCGTTTCGGTTATAAAAAAGTGTATCGGTCAAAAGCGCTCCATGGATCAAATCCTGCAGCTGACCGAATCTAAGCAGCCCGATCCCGCCTATCCCTTCTTCGGCCTGTACACCTATGACCGCAGCAACTGCGAAGCGCTGCTGTCCCGCATGGCAGAACAGGGCGCATCCCGGCCCGTGGCAGACCTTCTGAATATCGGCCCCGCCATCGGCGCCCACGTAGGCACCGGCGCCTACGGCGTCGCCTACATCGCAGCAGAAACATCCAGCCTATAAAAAAACCTGCGGCAGAACCAGAAATTGAACTGCCCCAGATTGTGCAGACAGTACAAAAAAGAGCCCCTGGTAGGAAATA
>CALDMR010000174.1 GCA_937915065.1 uncultured Clostridia bacterium | reverse complement strand
GGGAGAACAGGGGGTACCGCTGGGCGCCCACTGGGGTGTACTGCGGCTCGCCGTCCACGGCGCCCACAAACTCCCGCAGCACCCGCTCGCCAACGCCGGGGCTGACATTGGGCAGCATGCCGCCGCGCACATCGTAGTTTCCGGTGATGGCGCACAGGGCCTCGATGGCCCGGCGGGTCTGCACGCCGCTGCGCATCTGGGTAAAGGCCCCGTCGGAAATCATCACGGACATGGGCCCGTTCTGCATGATCATATGGGCCGCCGTTTCCAGCTCCCGGACGGTGATCCCCGTCAGCTCCTCCACCCGTTCCGGAGTAAAGTCATTGATATAGGCCCGGTAATCAAAAAAGCCCTGGACATGCTGATCCAGATAGGTTTTGTTTACCCAGCCCTTTTCCACAAAGATCCTGGCCAGGCCGTGGGCCAGGGCCGCATCGGTGCCGGGCCGGATGCGCAGGTGGAGATCCGCCAGACGATAGGTGCTGACATTGACGCAGGGGTCGATGGCGATCACCTTGACGCCCCGCTTCTGGGTGAGGGCCGGATCCACCACGGTGTTTCCTTTGTTATACAGGTTGCAGCCCCACATGAGCACCACGCCGGAATGCTTGAAATCCGGCCGGCAGGTGCAGCCCGCCGCCACGCCGCCGGCAATGACCGCGCCGCTTTTTTCCACGCAGGCGGCGCTGCCGTAGTTGGGGCTGCCGAAAGAGGCGGCCATCCGCTGCAGGGCGGCCCGGTTCCATTCGCTGCATCCCCCCGTGAACGCCACGGCGCTGGGGCCGTATTTCCTTTTGCAGTCCAGCAGCCGCTTTTCGATCTCGTCCAGGGCCTCTTCCCAGGAAATGGGCTCGAACCGGCCCTCGCCCCGCTCGCCGGTGCGGCGCAGGGGCGTTTTGATCCGGTCCGCATGGTAGATATAGGGTCGGTTGGCATGGCCCCGGGCGCAGAGATAGCCGTTGCCGTAGGCCGGATTTTTGCAGCCCATTACCTTGATGACCACGCCGTCTTCCACATAGGCGTCAATATTGCAGCCCGCGTCGCAAATGTCGCAGACTGTGCGGCGGACGCGGATCCCGTTGTCTTCCGCCGGGATCTTTGCGCCTCGATAGACCTTCTTCTCTTCCATATTTCTCTCTCCTCCCCGCCGGGCCCCACCGCCGGAGCCCCCTTGCAGGTTCTCATCTCTCCCAGTCCGGCCGCGCCGAACCCCGCTTAATACAGGTAGCGCACGCCTTTCCAGGTGCACTGGGGCAAAAAGGCCACATCCACCAGGGCCTTGGACCGGATCGTTTCCACAGGGATGTAGGGGTTGTCCCAGGCCCGGCTGTCAAAGGAGCCGGTGCGGTTGTCCCCCATGACAAACACGCAGCCCTCGGGCACTTCAAACACCGCCGTTTCCGCCGTGGGCCAGGTGACCCCCTGTTCGGCCAGATACGCCTCTTCCAGGGCTGCACCGTTGACATACACCGCGCCGTCCTCCAGGCTCACCGTGTCGCCGGGCAGGCCGATGACCCGCTTGACCAGCAGTTCATCCAGCTCCTCGCTGCGGAACATAACAATGTCCCCCCGCTCCGGCGTGGGATTGCCGAAGAAATAGGGCAGCCGCCAGCCCAGGAAATAGGACTTGGTGGGCAGCGTGGGCTCCATGGAGCCGGAGGGCACCCAGGCCAGGGAGAAGATCACGCCCAGCAGCAGGAATACCACCACCGCCGGCACGATCAGATACCCCGTGGCATCCCAGATCCGCCGGAGCACCGCCTTCTGGGCAGATTCCTCCGCCACCGGTGCTCCCTCTTCCGCAGCGCGCTCTGTTTCCGCTGCCTCGTTTGTTGTTTCTTGCTTCATCATAAAAAAGTCCTTTCCGGAATCGTTGTTCAGCTGCGCCGGTCATCCGCCGCCCGGGGCAGGGTGCTCCCGCCGTAGGGCATGGCCAGCACAGTCGCTTCCCCGCCGCACTTGGCAAAGGCCGCATCCAGGGCCGCCTGGGCAGTGGGGAAGGGGGTCATAAAAATAGCGCGCACCTCCGCGTCGGGCCAGTCGGACACCAGGTACACATCCGCCGCCTGTTCCACCAGGGCGATGGCCGCGGCTTTGTGGCCGCCCAGGGTGAAATTGGCCCGCAGGCGCTCCACCAGATCCTCGGGGCTATTCGCCTGGCGGAACCACTGCTCAAAGGTATCCTCGCCGAACCCCTCCTTGGCGCAGCCGATCAGCACGATCACCCCGCCGGGCTTCACCGCGTGGCGGGCGTTGTCCAGGGCCTTTTGCAGCTGGTAGAGGTTAGCGTCCTTGGGCGCGCCGCCCTGGCTCACCAGCACAATGTCTGCCCGGGCGGGAATGGGGGCCAGGTAATGCCGCTCCAGGAAGGCGCAGCCCGCCCGGTGGGCCTCCGTCACATCCCCCGCCACAGCGTGGACGATCCGCTTGTGGGCGTCCAGCACCACGTTGACAATATAATCCACCCCCACCAGGGCGGCGGCTTCCTCCAGATCTTCCCGCACGGGGTTTCCCGCCAGGCTGCCTGCGTGGGAGCCGGGCTCCACCATGTGGCTGTGGTTGCAGCGGATGGCATTGCGGGTGGAAACGCCGGGCATAATGGCCTTGGCCCCGCCGCTGAAGCCGGCGAAATAGTGAAACTCAATATTGCCCAGGCAGATGCGGCGATCCGCCTCGGCCACGGCGCGCATGATCTCCACCGGGGTGCCCCGGCGGGTCTGCCCCAGGGTGACCACATCCTCCGGGTCGCTGTCGATGCAGGCGATCTCTTCGTAGGCCCGGTCGCCCGCCAGGCGGCGGCGCTCTTCGTCGGTCTGGGCCCGGTGCACGCCCCGGGCAAAAATCAAGGTGATATCCTTCCGATCCACACCGGCGGCGTACAGCTCGTCCAGCAGGGCGGGCATGACTTTCCAGGTGGGCATGGGGCGGGACACATCCGAAGTGATGATGGCGATCTTCTCCCCGGGGCCCACGATGCTCCGCAGGGGCGGCGCGCCGATGGGCCGGGCCAGGGCTTCGCGCACCAGCCCTTCCTCGCCCTGCTCCGGGGCGGCCAGGCCGCCGGGCTCCAGCACGGCCAGCAGGTTTTCCTCCGGCACGGAGACTGCCTGGGCCCCATGGTCATATCCAAATTCCAGTGTCATGAAAGGCCTCCTTTCACGGGAATCGATGCATATAGTGATACTTCTTATTAGTATAGCACAAACAAATTTCCCCTGTCCATTCTTTTTCGTTTCTTTGGGCCGCTTTACTCTTTCCGCCGCCAGTGGTATAATGGGGCCACTTTTGGAAAAACAGAAGGTGTATGCTTATGACCATTA
Organism: uncultured Clostridia bacterium; assembly: GCA_937915065.1. Classification (GTDB taxonomy): domain Bacteria; phylum Bacillota; class Clostridia; order Oscillospirales; family Oscillospiraceae; genus Pseudoscillospira. The sequence goes on along the minus strand of CALDMR010000174.1, from coordinate 15,190 downwards.
CTTACAGCTACGGCGCCAACCTGTATGTCAACACCACCAACCGCTGCGATATGCACTGCGACTTCTGCCTGCGGCAGCTGGGCGACGGCGTGGGCGAGGCCGACAGCCTGTGGCTGGAGCGGGAGCCGACAAAGGAGGAGATCTGGGCCGATATCCAGGGCCGGGATCTGTCCCAATTCCGGGAGCTGGTGTTCTGCGGCTACGGCGAGCCCACCTACCGCCTCCACGATATCCTCTGGGTCTGCGACCAGGTGCGCCGGTGCTCCGATATTGCGATCCGCATGGATACCAACGGCCACGGCAGCCTGATCTGGGGCGAAAATGTGGCCCCCCTGTTCCGCGGCCGGTTCGACACCGTTTCCATCTCCCTCAACGCCCGGGACAAGGAGACCTATGACCGCCGCTGCGCCCCGGAATATGAGAACGGCTACGAGGCCATGCTGGCCTTTGCCCGGGACATCCGGCAGTATGTGCCCCGGGTGATCCTGTCCGTGGTGGACTGCATCCCGCCGGAGGAAATCGAGGATTGCCGCCGGATCTGCGCCGACATCGGCGCGGAATACCGGGTGCGCGTATACGGCACCTGACCGGCCGTCACCGCAAGAAACCCCGGCCCTTTTCCGCAAATCGCGGAAAGGGGCCGGGGTTTTTTTCATCAGGCGTTACGCTTCCGTGTCGTCTCCGCCGTCCTCCCGCAGCACGCGGGGGATAAAGCGGCGGGCAAAGTTGCCCTGGCCGCGGCGCTTGATATACCAGTATCCCACAAAGGAAAAGACCACCGCGCCGATGAAGTTCACCAGCAGATCCTTCATGGTGTCCAGAATTCCCACATCCAGATAGCCGCCCAGGCCCAGGGCCTGGCGCGTGCCGTCGCTGTGGACAATGATCACATCCTGAATATCCCGGATCATGGTGGGGGCGTTGGCCCCGTTGGGGTCCAGCATCACCGAACTGATGGCGGGGATGATGGTGTCCTTCTGCATATCCAGATAAAAGAGCTGATCCATGGTGCACTCGAAAAACTCCCACAGCACGCCCACAGTCATGGAAAAGCAGAAGGCGGCCACCGCCATGTAGGCAGGGGAGAGGGAGAAGGTGGACACCTTTGTGTTGCGGTTGAGGATATCCACCAGGGAAAATCCGATGGCCGCGCAAAGGAAGCCGTTGAGGGTGTGGAGCATGGTGTCCCAGTAGGGGAACCAGATATAGTAGGCCCGGATCTCGCCCAGGATCTCCGCCGCGTAAATAAACAGCAGGATGATGATTTCCAGGGTGTCCGGCAGCTCGATCTTCATGCGCCGCTCGATGATGGAGGGCAGCATGAACAAAATCAGCGTGAGCACGCAGAGCATCACGTTTTCAAAGTTGCGGTTGAAGATCTGGGCGATCATCACCGCGATCACGGAAATGCGCAGCAGCACATACAGCAGGGAAACCCTGCGGCTGCTATAGCGTCGTTGTTTCTTCTTTTTTTCCTTACCCATGGGCCCTCCTGTCTCCGCCGCCCCCCGCAGCGGGGGCGCTGTTTCTATGATCCTGTACTGGCTACTGTACCACAGATGGTGCTGCCGCGCAACTGCTTCCCCTTTTTTTCCGGGAAAGGCAAAAAAGCCCGCCGGCGCTCCCTGCGCCGGCGGAACTTTGACGCCTGCCCGACAGGGCCGCCCCTGCCTCACAATTTCCGAGACCAACGGTAAAGATTTGCCAGATAAAAAACGCTGTGGCAGACCAGCATGGCGCAGCCCAGGCCGATCCACAGCCGCTGCCCCTGAACCAAAGCCACGACGAAGGGCACCCACAGCAGATACAGCGTCCAGTGCCAGGTGCTTAAGCCCGCGTGCAGGCGGATGGCGGCGTTGCGCTCGTCCCGCTCGCTGCGCTCCACTTCCTTGCGCTGTTCCGGCGTCATCGTGCCCATCAGCACGGGCAGAAAAATCCCGCCGCCGCCAATGCCGAGCAGGGCCCCGCCCAGGCCCGCGCACAAGCCCACCATGGAGCCGCTCATCCCGTCGCCCGCAGCAAACACCGCAGCAAACAGCCCCAGCCCCGCCAGGGCCGCGACAGCGGCCAGAATCTGTTTTCCATGCATTTTCATTGCGATTCCTCCTCAAACAAAAATATGTCCTCAATGGCCAGCCCAAAATAAACGGCGATCCTGTGGGCCAGCAGCAGCGATGCGTTATAGCGCCCGTTTTCCAGGGAAATAATGGTCTGGCGGGTCACATCCACCGCGTCGGCCAGCTCCGCCTGGGAAATGCGGCGGTCTTTCCGCAGCTCTGCAATACGGTTTTTCACACCGGCGCCCCCTTTCTGTTCCCTTCGTTTAAAAGTAAAGCTTGCTTTACACCAAGAAGTATAGCACGCTTTACATTTCGTGTCAAGCACACTTTACAAAAAAGCAGCTAAATTTGCACCGGCATGTTCTCCGGCGGCGGCGCATAGGATGGAGGGAAAGCCAATGAAAAAGGAAGTGCATCCACCCATGAAAAAACGAAACGGACAAGCCGCCGCCCGGCGGGCCCTGGCCCTGACCGCCGCGGGAGCCACCCTTCTCTTCTCCTGGTGCTGCGCCGCCGGCGGGCCCGGCGCCCTGCCCACCCTGCCGGAAGTGTGCACCGGGCTGCTGCGCGCCCAGCTGGCCGGCTGGGCGGCCCCGGCCCAGGGCAGCCCCCACTGGAGCGCCCTCACCGCCCTGGTAGTGCAGGACAGCGCCCTGCTGCTCAGCAATCTGCCCGGCAGGGAAGAGGCCCCCGCCCGGAACGATCCCCCGGGCGACCGGGAAACGGAGGAAGGCACCGTGATCGACCCGGCAGAGGCGGATACCCCCGCCCCCGCCGCCGAAGCGGACAACGGCGTGGCCGCCAAAACCATCCATCCCACCAACCCCGCCGGATACCTGGTGTGGAAAGATGTATTCATCACCAACACCTCCGGCCACACCCCCGATCTGAACGCCCTGATGCAGACCCGGCCCGCCGCCGTATTCACCGGGGAAATGCCCCAGATCCTGATCCTCCACACCCACGGCACCGAGGCCTACACCACCCCCGCCCAGGGCGACGCTCCCGCCACCCAGGGCCGCAGCGAGGACACAGAGCGCAATGTGGTGCGGGTGGGGGACGAGATGGCCGACGTGTTTGAAGAGGCGGGCATTTCCGTGCTGCACGACCGCACCCTGTACGACGCCGCCGGGTACAGCGACGCCTATGACCGGGCGGAAAAGGCCATCCAGGCCTATTTGAAAAAGTATCCCTCCATCCACTTTGTGCTGGATATCCACCGGGACGCCATCGAGGACAGCCAGGGCAATATATATAAGGTGATCTCCCAGGTGGAGGGCGAGAACCTGGCCCAGATGTCCATCGTGGTGGGCAGCGACGGCGGCGGCCTGCCCCACGACCACTGGCAGGAAAACCTGAAGCTGGCCCTGCTGCTTCAGCAGCGGATCACGGAGCGTTGTCCCACCCTGATGCGGCCCATGTACCTGCGGGCCTCCCGCTACAACGGCCACGCCACCACCGGCTCGCTGCTGGTGGAAGTGGGCGCCGCGGGCAACTCCCTGGACGAAGCCATCCGCGCCGGGCGGCTGTTTGCCGAAGAAATGGCCCAGGTGCTGCAAACCCTGGCCCCCGCCGGATAAAGCGGCCCCGCCGGGGGAATCTCCCTTCTTTTTCTTGCCAAAAGGGCCGTTTTTCAGTACAATGACCCTTGGATGGAAAATTTTTTGAAAAGGAAGTGACCCCCTTTGCGCAAAAAACTGACCGCTCTGCTGCTGGCCGCCGCCCTGGCTGCCTCCCTGGCCCCCCAGGCCCTGGCCGCAGAAGACCACATGAGCAATTTTAAGAAAACCGCCGTATATTCCAGCACCTATTCCGACGTATGGAAGGGCGCGTGGTACGGTTCCGCCGCCAAACTCTGCTACGAATACGGGCTGATGCACGGTACCTGGGGAAAATTCAACCCCCGCAACACCGTATCCGTGGCGGAAGCCCTGGCCATTGCCGACCGCATCCACCAGATCTACACCACCGGCAAAAGCACCCTGAAAAGCGCCGGCGGCGACCAGTGGTACCGCCCCTATGTGGACTATGCCCTGCAAAACCGGATTTTGGCGGAGGGCGACTTTACCGACTACACCCGCAGCGCCACCCGGGGCGAGGTGGCCCGCATCTTTGCCGACGCCCTGCCCCCGGCGGAGCTTCACGCCATCAACGATATCGACCACCTGAGCGACGTGCCCATGGGCAAGGCCTATTACTCCGTGCTGCTGCTCTACAACGCCGGCGTCCTCACCGGCAGCGGCCCCGACTGCCGCTTCCGCCCCGACGACACCATCACCCGGGCCGAGATCGCCGCCGTGGCCAGCCGCATGATCCTGCCCCGGGAGCGGGTGGAATTCATGCTGCTGGATGCCCAGGATCTGGGCGATGTGATCCCCGGTCTGACGGTTTATATGCCCGGCCTCCGGGAAACGCCCGCCGGAGAACCCCCGGCCCGGGCCGCCGTAGCCAATGCTAAAAAACAGTACCGCTGCGAAGTGTCCGCCGCGGACTACGCCGCCCTGGACAGCGCCGGAGATGTGACCCAGCTGAGCAAAGGCGAGGCCAAAAACGGCCTGTCCGCCGCCCTGGCCGCCGCCGGCTTCACCGTGGACATCGCCAGCGTCCGGGCCAGCGACGTGTCCTTCGGCCCCATGAAGGCCTACCGCTACACCTTCCGGGCCGACGGCAGCGACGGGGCCCAGCGCCTGGGCTTTGCCTATACCTTTATAAAGGACGGCGCTTTCTGCACCGTGTCCTATCTGGCCCTCCGCGACAGCGCGGAATTCCGCGCCGCCATCGACGCCCTGACGGTGGACGGCGCATCCCACACCTGAAAGAAGGCCTTTTTATGAAACTCACCGACCTGTGTACCGGCTGCCCCTGCGCCGTGCAGGAGGACATGGTGCGCATCGACGGCCTCACCGCCATTCCCCGCTGGGAAGAGCGCACCCTTTTGCAGGAGGGGCTGCTGGTCATCTCCGTAGATGGCCGCCCCGCCGCCCGGCTGGTGTGCTCGCCCCGGGAGCTGGGCTATCTGACCCTGGGGTATCTCATCTCCTCCGGCCGAGTCAAAAATCCGGCGGACATCCGCGCCATCACCGTCAGCGCCGACGGCAGCCGGGCCGAGGTGGAAACCGCCGCCCCGGCGGGGGCCGACGGGGAGGATACGGTGCCCTCCACGGGTTATCCCCCCACGGGACTGGCGGAGGAACAGATTCCGCCCCGCCCCCCCTTTGACTGGGAGCCCCGCTGGATCTACACCCTGGCCCGGGCCTTCCGGGAGGGCGCGCCCCTCTATCACGAGACCCACGGCATCCACAGCTGCTTCCTGATGTGCGACGGGGAGATCCGCTTCTTCTGCGAGGACATCGGCCGCCACAACGCCCTGGACAAGGCCCTGGGCCGGGCCCTGGCAGAGGGGCTGGATCTGTCCCGGTGCGTGCTTTTTTCCTCGGGCCGCATTCCCGCCGATATGATGGAAAAAGTGATCCGCGCGGGAGTTCCCATGCTGGCCAGCAATGCCGTGCCCACGGACAAGGCCGTGGCCCTGGCCCGGCGCTACCGGGTGGTTCTGGTCTGCTCCGCCCGCAAAGACGCCATGAATATCTTTGCCGACCGGGGCCTCTGGAAACCGTAAAACAAAAGCTCCCCCTCCTGCGGAGGGGGAGCTTTTGATCTGTTTTGAGCTGTTATGACGGCTGCTTTTTCTTCACCGGAATGGCCAGAATAAAAATCGTGGAAACCACCAGGGCAAAGCCCACATAGTCCATGGGCAGGAAGGCCACATGGAGCCAGAACACCGACAGCAGGGTGGACACCAGCGGCTCCGTGGCGCAGAGGATGCTGGCCTTGGTGGGCCCCACATGGAGCATGCCGGAGAAATACAGGCCGAAGCTGGCCACGCTGCCGATCAGCACCACCACGCCAAAGGCCAGCCAGGCGGAAAGGTCAAAGGTGCCGGTCACATGGGCCCAGGGCTGGCGCACCAGGGTCAGAAACACGCCCGCCACCACCATGCCCCAGCCGGTCGCCGTCAGGGGGCCGCACTCCGAAGCCAGGCGCTTGGGCTGGATGGTGTAGATCGCCGTGGCCACGGCGGAAACGATGCCCCAGAACAAGGCCTTTTCCGACAGGGCCAGGGCGGTGGGGTCGCCGTGGGTGGCCAGCAGGAAGGTGCCCAGCACGGCGCTGGCCACCGCCAGCAGCTCCGTGGGGCTGGGCAGCTTGCGCATCCGCAGGGCCACCCACACAATAATCATCACCGGCCCCAGATAGCACAGCACCGTGGCCGTGGTGGCGTTGGATTCGGCGATGGCCACATAATAGGAATACTGGCACAGCCCGATGCCCAGCACGCCGAAAATCAGCACATCCAGCACATTCCGCCGCGTGGCAAACACCCGGCGCGACGCGGCGCCGCCCTCCACCTTCCGGGCCAGCAGCAGCATAACGACCCCGGCCAGGGCCACGCGCACGGGGATCAGAAAATCCACATCCCAGCGGCTGGTTTCAAACAGATACTGGCCGCAGCAGCCCGCCAGTCCCCAGGCCGCGCCGGAGAGAATGCAGTAAATCATTCCTTTTCTGGTTGCAGTCATGAAGTTCCCTCTTTTTCTCTCTCATTTTTCCCGCCCGAGCGGGCGCTTTTCTGATGATACCCGCCCGGAAGGTCTTCGTCAATCCCCCAGGGCAAAAAAGCGGTTGGCGTTGTCCCAGGCCGCCTGCTCCACTTCCGCCGCAGACAGGCCCTTCAGCGCCGCCGCCCGTTCCGCCACATAGGACAGATACCGGGAGTCGTTGCGCTTGCCCCGGAAGGGCACGGGGGCCAGATAGGGGGCGTCCGTTTCCAGCAGCAGCCGCTCCAGGGGCATATACTGCACCACCTCCGGGGCCTTGCGGGCGTTTTTGAAGGTCAGCGATCCGCCGAAGCCCAGGTACCAGCCCCGATCCAGCAGCACCTTCGCATCCTCCACGGAGCCGGAATAGCAGTGGAATTCCCCCCGCACGTTGGGAAAGGCCCGCACCAGATCCATGCAGTCGCCGTGGGCGTCCCGGTCGTGGATCACCACGGGCAGATCCAGCTCTTCCGCCAGGGCCATCTGCCGGGCCAGCACTTCCCGCTGGAAGGCCCGGGGCGGATTTTCTTCCCAATAGTAGTCCAGGCCGATCTCGCCGATGGCCACCACCTTGGGATGGGCCGCCAGGGCCGCAACGGCGGCAAATTCCGCCTCCCCCGCGCCGGCGCAGTTCTCCGGATGCAGGCCCACGGCGGCATAGACCCAGTCGTACCGCTCTGCCAGGGCCACGGCCGCCCGGGAGGATTCTACCGTGCAGCCGGGGTTGAGGATGCGGCCCACGCCGCTTTCCGGCATGGCGCCCAGCACCGCGTCCCGGTCGGCGTCAAACTGTTCGTCGTCATAATGGGCGTGGGTATCAAAAAACATGGACATCTCCCTTTCCGGCGCCGGCTGTTCCCGCTCAGCGGACAATTACCGGGCCGCTGTGTTGTCATTTCTGCATAGCAAAAAGTGTTCCCTGCCCGCAAAGGAACAAGAAACACTCTCCAATATGGCATAATTTTACCGCAAAACGAACTTTTTTGCAATGATTTTTTGCCATAATTTCGGAGAAATTTCCTCTTTTTGTTGCCGTTTTTCATAAAAATCCGTTTTGGGTCAAAAAAATTGAAAAAGGGCGGGAAAAACCATTGACAGACCCGGGGGAATCAAGCATAATGAAGTTCCTTTGAGGGCATGATTCTTGTATTGCAAAGCCCATAAAAGGCGAAGCGTTCCCTACCAACGACCATCGTTTTTTGCCGCGGAAAAGGCGGCAAAACCGGCCCGGCCCGCCCCGCGCGGCGCCAGGAGCAAGGGCGGTGTACCTGCGGCAACGAATGTGGAATCTGCAAATATGCGCTCACATGAAACCGTTCAAGGCACGCCGCAAGGGCGTGCCTTATTCTTTTTTCCGGGCCCGCCGGCGGGAAACGCCATACCTTATAAATATAAAAGTCATTGTCAAAAACAGCCTCCCCGTCCGGGGCGGCTTCAGGAGTATTCCTGATACCAAGAACAGGAGGTTTTCATTATGAATCCAATCAATGTCCGCAAATTCATCCAGGAAAACTACACGCCCTATGACGGCGACGCCAGCTTCCTGGCCGGCCCCACCGAGCGCACCACCAAGCTGTGGAACGAGGTGCTGGACCTGATGCAGCAGGAGCGCGACGCCGGCGGCGTGCTGGATTTCGACACCAAGATCATCGGCGACATCACATCCCATGCAGCCGGTTATATCGACAAGGATCTGGAGCAGATCGTCGGCCTGCAGACCGATAAACCCCTCAAGCGCGCCATCATGCCCTTCGGCGGCATCCGCGTGGTCCGCACCAGCGTGGAAGAGCACGGCGGCAAGCTGGACCCCGAGGTGGAAAAGATCTTCAAATACCGCAAGACCCATAACGACGGCGTCTTTGATGTGTACACCGAAGAGATCAAAACCGCCCGCAGCAACAAGCTGCTGACCGGCCTGCCCGATGCCTATGGCCGCGGCCGCATCATCGGCGACTACCGCCGCGTGGCCCTGTACGGCGTGGACTTCCTCATCGAGCAGAAGAAGAAGGCCATGGAGCAGTATGTCCACTACGACATGAGCGACGATCTGATGCGCAAGCGCGAAGAGCTGAGCGAGCAGATCCGCGCCCTGAAGGAACTGAAGGAAATGGCCGCCAGCTACGGCTGCGACATCTCCCAGCCCGCCACCGACACCAAGGAAGCCATCCAGTGGCTGTACTTCGGCTATCTGGCCGCCATCAAGGAGCAGAACGGCGCCGCTATGAGCCTGGGCCGCACCTCCACCTTCCTGGACATCTATTCCGAGCGCGACCTGAAGAGCGGCAAATACACCGAAGAGCAGATCCAGGAGCTGGTGGATCACTTCATCATGAAGCTGCGCATGGTTCGCTTCCTGCGCACCCGCCAGTACGACACCCTGTTCTCCGGCGACCCCGCCTGGGTCACCGAGGCCCTGGCCGGCATGGGCCAGGACGGCCGCCACATGGTTACCAAAATGACCTACCGCTATCTGCACACCCTGACCAACCTGGGCCCCGCGCCGGAGCCCAACCTGACGGTGCTGTGGAGCGAGCGCCTGCCCGAAAACTTTAAGAAATACGCCGCCGAGGTGTCCATCCAGACCTCTGCCATCCAGTATGAGAACGACGATATCATGCGCCCCGACCTGGGCGACGACTACGCCATCGCCTGCTGCGTGTCCCCCATGCGGGTGGGCAAGCAGATGCAGTATTTCGGCGCCCGCGCCAACCTGGCCAAGGCTTTGATGTACGCCATCAACGGCGGCCGCGACGAGCTCACCGGCCAGCAGGTCACCGACAAATACGAGCGCATCACCAGCGACGTGCTGGACTTTGATGAGGTGAAGGAAAAGTTTGAAGTCATGATGCGCCACCTGGCCAAGGTGTATATGAACGCCCTGTACTGCATCCACTATATGCACGACAAGTATGACTACGAGCGCATCGAAATGGCCCTGATGGACGAGGATATGAAGCGCACCACCGCCTGCGGCATTGCGGGCCTGTCCGTGGTGGCCGACTCCCTGTCCGCCATCAAGTATGCCAAGGTCAAGCCCGTCCGCGACGAGTCCGGCCTGGCTTACGACTTCGAGATCGAAGGCGACTTCCCCAAATACGGCAACAACGACGACCGCGTGGACGAGTTGGCCCAGTGGGTGGTGTCCTACTTTATGGACGCCCTGCGCCAGCAGCAGACCTACCGCCGCTCCATCCCCACCCAGTCCGTGCTGACCATCACCTCCAACGTGGTTTACGGCAAGAGCACCGGCTCCACCCCCGACGGCCGCAAGAAGGGCGAGCCCCTGGCCCCCGGCGCCAACCCCATGCACGGCCGCGACAGCAACGGCGCCCTGGCTTCCCTGTCCTCCGTGGCCAAGATCCCCTTCGAGGACGCCCAGGACGGCATCTCCTACACCTTTACCATCGTGCCCCAGGCCCTGGGCAAGACCGAGGAAGATCGCTGCCGCAACCTGTGCACCATTCTGGACGCCCACATCTCCAAGGGCGGCCACCACATCAATGTGAACGTGCTCAACCGCGAAACCCTGCTGGACGCCATGGATCACCCCGAAAAGTATCCCCAGCTGACCATCCGCGTGTCTGGCTACGCCGTCAACTTCATCAAGCTGAACCGCGAGCAGCAGCTGGACGTGATCAGCCGCACCTTCCACGAGAAGTTCTGATCCATGGGCATCCAGGGAAGAATTCACTCGCTGGAAAGCTTCGGCGCAGTGGACGGACCGGGCATCCGCTATGTGATCTTTTTCCAGGGCTGTCCCCTCCGCTGCATTTACTGCCACAATCCCGACACCTGGCCGCCTCAGCGCGGCCAGGTGGTTTCCGTGGAGGAGCTGGTGGAAAAGGCCCTGCCTTACCGCCCTTTTCTCAAGGGCGGCGGCATCACCGTCACCGGCGGAGAGCCCCTGGTGCAGCACGAGTTCCTGTATGAGCTGATCCGCGCCTTTCACCGGGAAGATCTCCACGTGGCCGTGGACACCGCCGGTTCCATCCCCCTGGAGCAGTGCCACCAGGCCGTGGACGAGGCCGACATGCTCCTGCTGGACATCAAGGCCCTGGACCCCAAGCTGTGCCTGATGATCTGCGGCAGCGACGGAAGCCGCGCCAAGGAACTGCTGCGCCACTGCGAAGAAACGAAAAAGCCCGTGTGGCTGCGGCATGTGGTGGTGCCTGATTACACGCTGGATTTCGGCCGCCTGGAGGCCCTGGCAGACTATGTCAGCGGCTTCACCTGCGTGGAGCGGATGGAGCTGCTCCCCTTCCACCAGATGGGCAGCTACAAGTGGGAGGCCGAAAACCTGCACTATGCCCTGTGGGACAAGCGCACCCCGGAGAAGGAAGAAATGGAAAAGGCCCGCAAGCTGTTTTCCGACCGGGGCATCCGGGTGCAGTGACCGGCTCCGAAGCAAAGCGACACAAGTTGATCAAAAACAGCATCCCCCGGCAGACCAGTCTGCCGGGGGATGCTGTTTTTGCGCAAAGGGCCGGGGCGCTCAGCTGTTTTTCATGATGACCCGCTCGATGGAGTCGGACACATGCTCGCAGGCGTCGGCGCACTTTTCCAGATAAATGTAGATCTCGCGCCAGGCGATGATCTCCAGGGCATCGCTGCCGTCGGTGTGCAGGGTGCGCATGGCGGACACGAAAAGCCGGTCGCACTCCTCTTCCAGGTTGCCGATCTCCACCAGCAGCCCCTTGAGCTGCTTGGACTTGCGAAAGGCGGGGAACTCCACCAGGGCCTGGCGGGTGGCATCGCAGCAGCGGCTCAGCAGCTTGGCAAAGACCAGGGCCTCAGGACGGATGGCGGAAATATTGTTGATGTAGATGCGGATCATCACATCCTCCAGGCAGTCCACCACCTCGTCGATATTATGGGACAATTCGGCAATATCCTCCCGCTCGATGGGGGTGATAAAGGCCCGCATGAGCTCCTCTGTCAGGGCGTGTTTTTTCGTATCCGCGCCGTGCTCCACGGCGTGGATCTCCTCCAGCCGGACGGGCAGTGCAGTGCTGTTGAACTCCGTCAAGGTCTCCTCCAGCATCCGGGCCGCCTGGCAGGCGTCCTCGGCGCAGGCCACAAAGGCATCGTAATATACCTGATCGCTTTTCTTAGACATGGGGTCAATCCTCCTGTAATATGATGTCGATTCCGTTCTCTGTCAGAACAGGAACATGAAGAGCTTTGCCATAACATAACCGATGATGCCGCAGCCGGGGAAGGTGAGCACCCAGGTGAGCACCATATCCTTCACCACCGCCAGATTCACGGCAGAGGCCCGCTTCACCGCGCCCACGCCCATCACGGCAATGGTCTTGGTGTGGGTAGTGGACACGGGCAGGCCGAACAGGGTGGAGCACAGCAGGCACAAAGCGCCGGCGGTATCCGCCGAAAAGCCCTGGTAAGGCTCCATTTTCACCATGTCCATGCCCACGGATTTGATGATCTTCTTGCCGCCCACCGAGGTGCCCACGCCCATGACCACCGAGCACAGCAGCATCATCCAAATGGGCAGGGCAAACTGGCCGGCAGTGTCGCCGCCGCCCACCAGCACCACGCCCAGGATCAGAATACCCATGAACTTCTGGCCGTCCTGGGCGCCGTGCATAAAGGCCATGGCCGCGCCGCCGGCCACCTGGGCCTTCTGGAAAAACCCCCGGGTGCTGCGCCGGTCCATGTTGCGGCAGATCCGCCCGGTGAGCCAGCACACGCCGTAGCCCATGCCGAAGCCCAGGAAGGTGGATACCAGCAGACCGTAGACCACCTTCATCCACTCCGCGCCGTTGATGCCGCTCATGCCGCCCTGCAGGGCGATGGCCGCGCCGGAAATACCGGCGATCAGGGCGTGGCTCTCGCTGGTGGGAATGCCGAACCACCAGGCCGCCGTGGCCCAGATGACGATGGCGAACAGGGCCGCGCACAGGGCGATCAGCGCCTGCTCATTGTTGCCGCCGAAATTGACCATTTTCGTGATGGTCATGGCCACGGTGGAGTTGACGGCGGTCATTAAAATCACGCCCAGAAAATTGCACACCGCTGCCATGATGATGGCCTTGTTGACCCCCATCGAGCGGGTGCCCACCACGGTGGCAATGGCGTTGGGAGCGTCCGTCCAGCCGTTGACGAAAATCACGCCCAGGGTCAGCAGCACCGTCACCGCCAGCGCCGGGCTGGCAAAAACCTGCTGCACAAAAAATCCCAATGTCAGATCCATGGGTTCCTCCTCTGTACTCTCAGATATCCGCGGGAATGTTCTCAGATAACATTCCCTTTGCAAGAATTTTTCCGCAACTTAGTGTATCAGATATGAAGCCGCCTTTCAGTAAAATCTCCTTTACAAAGGCCCTTTTTTCGTAAAATTTTCTTTACAATTCTATATTGCAACAAAAAAGCACATAAAAATATAATAAATATCAGAATACGATCACTTTTTATCCATATTTTTCAGGGCGCAAAAAAGCCGCCCCAAGGGGCGGCGGTCAAAAAAGGGAGGGCCGAAGGCCCTCCCCCTGGGATCAGCAGAGCTTCGCCCCCGCGGGGATGGCGTCGTCTACCATGATCAGATGCAGTTTTTCCTCGCCCTTTTCCGTGTGGACGGCGGAGAGAAGCATGCCGCAGCTCTCCTGGCCCATCATCTTCCGGGGCGGCAGATTCACGATGGCCACCAGCGTTTTGCCGATCAGCTCCTCCGGCTTGTAATAGGCCGCAATGCCGGAGAGGATCTGGCGGTCGGTACCGGTGCCGTCGTCCAGGGTGAATTTCAGCAGCTTGGCGCTCTTCTTCACCGCCTCGCAGGCCTTGACCTTCACGGCGCGGAAGTCGCTCTTGCAGAAGGTGTCGAAGTCCACCGGCTCGGTCAGCTGGGGCTCCAGCTCGATGGGGGGCAGGGCGGCCTTGCGGGCGGCCTCCTGGGCCTCCTCCAGCTCGGCCAGGGCCTTGTCCATGTCGATGCGGGGGAAGAGGTTCTCGCCCTTGGTCACAGCGGCCGATTCCGGCAGCGCGCCCCAGCAGGCGGCGCTGTTCCAGGTGCAGGCTTCCCCGGCGGCGCCGATCTGGGCAAAGAGCTTGCCGCAGCTGTCGGGGATGAAGGGCGTCAGGAGCACGCCGCAGATGCGGGTGGTCTCCAGCAGGTTATACAGCACATGGGCCAGCCGTGCTCCGTTCTGCTCCATATCCTTGGCCAGGGCCCAGGGCGCATTTTCGTCGATATACTTATTGGCCCGGTCGATGACCTTGAACACCTCGGCCAGGGCGGTGTGGGGCGCATAGTGCTCCATGGCATCCTCGTACTTTTCCCGCAGGGTCAGGGCGGCGGAGATCAGCTCCACATCGAAGCGAACGGGATCGCCCTCGGGGAAATTGAAGGCCAGGTTCACCTCGCTGCTGCTCTTCCGGGCGTCCTCATACAGGCCGTTGAGATAGCGCTCGTCCTCCGTGGCGCCGCTGCCGGCGGGCAGCGTGCCGCCGAAGTATTTGTTCACCATGGCGGTGGTGCGGGAAACCAGGTTGCCCAGATCGTTGGCCAGATCCGTGTTGATGGTCTGGATCAGCAGTTCGTTGGAGAAGTTGCCGTCGGAGCCGAAGGGGAAGGTGCGCATCAGGAAGAAGCGCAGGGCGTCCACACCGAATTTTTCGCTGAGCAGATAGGGGTCCACCACATTGCCCTTGCTCTTGCTCATCTTGCCGCCGTCCAGCAGCAGCCAGCCGTGGCCGAACACCTTTTTGGGCAGGGGCAGCTCCATGCTCATCAGCATGGCGGGCCAGATGATGGAGTGGAAGCGCACGATCTCCTTGCCCACGATGTGCACATCTGCGGGCCAATACCGGTCGCAGTCGTCGTAGCGGTCATTGAGATAGCCCAGGGCCGTCATATAGTTGAACAGGGCGTCCACCCACACATACACCACATGGCCGGGGTCAAAATCCACGGGCACGCCCCAGGTGAAGCTGGTGCGGGAAACGCACAGATCCTCCAGGCCCGGGTCGATAAAATTGTTCACCATTTCGTTCACGCGGCTGCGGGGCTCCAGGAAATCGGTGTTCACCAGCAAATCGCGCACCCGCCCGGCGTATTTGCTCAGGCGGAAGAAATAGGCCTCTTCCTCGGCGTCCTGCACATCCCGGCCGCAGTCGGGGCACTTGCCGTCCACCAGCTGGCTTTCGGTCCAGAAACTTTCGCAGGGCTTGCAGTATTTGCCCACATATTTGCCCTTGTAAATGTCGCCCTTTTCGTACATCTTCTTGAAGATCTTCTGAATGGCGGCCACATGATAATCGTCGGTGGTGCGGATGAAGCGGTCGTTGCTGATGTTCATCAGCTTCCACAGATCCTTCACGCCCCGCTCACCGCAGACGATATTGTCCACGAATTCCTGGGGCGTCACGCCGGCTTCCTTCGCCTTGTCCTCGATCTTCTGGCCGTGCTCGTCGGTGCCGGTCAGGAACATCACGTCGAAGCCCTTCAGCCGCTTATAGCGGGCGATGGCGTCGGTGGCCACGGTGCAGTAGGTGTGGCCGATGTGCAGCTTGTCGCTG
>CALDMR010000173.1 GCA_937915065.1 uncultured Clostridia bacterium | reverse complement strand
AAGGCAAGGTGCGGATCGCCCTGGTGGGCAAGTATACCGCCCTGCATGATGCCTACCTCAGCGTGGTGGAAGCCCTGACCCACGGCGGCATCGAGAATGACGTCAGCGTGGAGATCGAATGGGTGGATTCCGAGGGCGTGACCGGGGCCAACGTGGCAGAGATCCTCGGCGGTATGGACGGCATTATTGTGCCCGGCGGATTCGGTGACCGCGGTATCGAGGGCATGATCGCTTCTGCCCGGTATGCCCGCGAAAACGGCGTGCCGTTCTTTGGCATCTGCCTGGGCATGCAGATGGCTGTGGTGGAATATGCCCGCCATGTCTGCGGCCTGGAGGGAGCCCATTCCAGCGAACTGGATCCCAGCACAAAATATCCCGTGATCGATATTATGCCCGATCAGGTGGCGGTGACGTCCAAGGGCGGCACCATGCGCCTGGGCGCTTATCCCTGCGTGCTCAGCCGGGAGGCCCGGGTTCACGAGATTTACGGTGCGGATGAGATCAGCGAGCGCCACCGCCACCGTTACGAGTTCAATAACGAGTACCGCGAGGCGCTGACCGGCGCGGGCCTGCGCCTGGGCGGTTTGTCTCCCAATGGCCGCCTGGTGGAGATCGTGGAAGTGCCGGAGCATCCCTGGTATGTGGGCGTGCAGTTCCATCCGGAGCTGAAGTCCCGTCCCAACCATGCCCATCCCCTGTTCCGTGATTTTATCCGGGCAGCAAAGGAAAAGGCAGGTCAGTAATCATATAAAAGCAGCAGCCGTGATCCTGTGCAGGATCACGGCTGTTTTTTTGCTGTATGTTCTGGTTTTCGGTGCCTGTCAAACGGTGTGCGGGAATCAGCGCAGAACCTGAATCAGGCCGAGGATCAGAAGATGGAGGGGATAGAATGCATAATATGTATATTGGAGGGCTTTGGAGTGGGGGCCCTGTTTGCCGCGGTACAGCCAGATCGGGATCAGTGCCAGCAGCGCAAAGCCCTGCTGGGCAAACAGGAAGGTGGTGCCGAACAGGTGGATCTCGTAGCTGTAACCGGCAAAGAGCTCCAGATTGATGTAGGCCAGCAGCAAAAACTGCCCCAGAAAATCCCACCAGCGCCGGCCATGGAAGAAATAAAACACCATGACTATCCAGATGCCATAGGAGTAGTAATCCACCATGGTGCCAAATCCCAGGGGCAGGGCCAGGGCCACGGTGCCGATACAGGCCAGCACACGCAGCGGCCATTTTCCGGTGTTTTTGGCCAGCTCATTCACATGGATCAGGAGCAGGCCGATCAGCAGGGTCCAGAGTACATTTTGGTGGAAGGGATAGAACAGGGTGCTGCCCATGACTAGATTGAAGGGGATTTCGGAAATCAGCGCCCACAGCAGCAGGCGCAGGGCGTATTTTTTCAAATCGTGCGTATGGAAATAACCTTCCACCAATAAAAATGCAAAGATGGGGAAGGCGATGCGGCCAATACAGGTGAGCCATCCATTGCCGGGAATGACTGTGGCCCACAGGTGATCCCCCAGCATGCATGCCATGGCCAGCAGGTGCAGGAACATGGAGGTGGTTTCTATTTTGAGGGCGGGGAGTTTCATATGGTTCCTTTCTGCGCGCGCAAGGGGCGCTGCTCCCGGAGGAACAGCGCCCCTTGTGTGCTTTCGATCAAATTTCTTATGCCTTGTGATCCACA
Source organism: uncultured Clostridia bacterium (assembly GCA_937915065.1). Classification (GTDB taxonomy): domain Bacteria; phylum Bacillota; class Clostridia; order Oscillospirales; family Oscillospiraceae; genus Pseudoscillospira. The sequence goes on along the minus strand of CALDMR010000173.1, from coordinate 20,414 downwards.
GAGTACATATACTGGATCAGGTCGACGACCTTGTTGGAATAACCGGCCTCGTTGTCGTACCAGGCAACCAGCTTGACGAACTTATCGGTCAGAGCGATACCGGCCTTGGCATCGAACACGGAGGTGCAGGTCTCGCCGGTGAAGTCGGTGGAAACCACGTCTTCATCGGTGTAGCCCAGGATGCCCTTCAGTTCGCCCTCGGAAGCGGCCTTCATGGCGGCGCAGATCTCGTCATAGGTGGCAGGATTCTTCAGCTGAACCGTCAGGTCGACCACGGACACATCCAGCGTGGGCACACGCATGGACATACCGGTCAGCTTGCCGTTCAGTTCGGGGATCACCTTGCCCACTGCCTTTGCAGCGCCGGTGGAAGAGGGGATGATATTGCCGTTGGCTGCACGGCCGCCGCGCCAGTCCTTCTTGGAGGGGCCGTCAACGGTCTTCTGGGTGGCAGTGGTGGCGTGGACAGTGGTCATCAGGCCCATTTCCACACCGAATGCATCGTTAACGACCTTGGTCAGAGGAGCCAGGCAGTTGGTGGTGCAGGAAGCGTTGGATACAAAATTCATGGAAGGATCATATGTCTTGTGGTTCACGCCCATGACGAACATGGGGGTGTCGTCCTTGGAGGGAGCGGACATCACGACCTTCTTGGCGCCGGCGTCCAGATGAGCCTGGGACTTTTCCTTGGTCAGGTTGATGCCGGTGGCTTCGACAACATATTCAGCGCCGATCTGGCCCCAGGGAATGTTCTTGGCTTCCATCTCGTTGAAAACCTTGATTTCGTGGCCGTTGACCACAATGGCGTCTTCTTTAACTTCGATGGTGCCCTGGAAGCGGCCATGGACGGAGTCGTATTTCAGCATGTAGGCCATGTAATCAGGGGAGATAAAGGGATCGTTGATGCCAACAAACTCCACGCCTTCGCGGTTGATGCCGGCCCGCAGCACCAGACGGCCGATACGGCCAAAACCATTGATACCAATTTTGATAGACATTTTCAGTATCCTCCTTAATTGATTCAGGCAATATAAAAAACCTTTAACTGGCATTATTATACCGAAATCGGCTTCAAGAATATACGTCATTTTAGACAAATAATTTTGGGGTTATTCGTTGAAAACGCTGTTAAGACAGACGGATTTTGACAGAAGTAGACACTTTTCTTGCTTTTTTGACAAAATCTGATAAGATAACTAAAGTGCTTAGAAGTTACTTTTCTGTCATTTTGATACGTATTTCGGCTTTTTGCCTGAAAATGATAAATTTGGCGCCGGTAAAATCGTGACTTCTGCCGATGCTAACCAAGAAAGTCTTGCGTCAGAAAGGAATGGACCGTGGCAGATCGAAACGAAGAAGAAAAATTATTAAACGAGGTTTTGCCGAATGTGGCTGCCCAGATGCGCGGCCCCCTCAGCATTCTGTATGTGAGTTTGCAGAAGCTGGTGCGGGAGGGGGCGCCGGGAACAGACCTGCTGAACCAGAGTTATCACCGCCTGCTGCGCCTGGCGGGGAATCTGTCTGCGGCGGAGCTGTTGGATGGAAAAGCAGTCCTGCGGGAGCAGCGCAATGAAGATATTGCGGCCCTGTGCGCCCGTCTCAGCGACCGGCTGCGTCCTCTGGTGGAGGAAGAGGGGCTGGAGTTCCGCTTTGTGTGCGCGCAGCGCAGCTGCGTGATCCTGTGCAACGGGGGGCTTCTGGAGCGGTTGGTGCTGAATCTTGTTTCCAATGCGGTCAAATTTACGCCGGCGGGGGGCACAGTGACACTGGCCCTCCAGGTTCGGGCCGAGGATGTGCTGCTTTCTGTTGCCGATACGGGCTGCGGCATTGCCCGGGATAAGATGGAAACGCTGTTTGACCGCTATCTGCACAGCGAACGCATGGACCCCATGCCCCATGGATTGGGACTGGGACTGCCGCTGTGCCGCGCCATTGCAGAGGCCCACGGCGGCAGAATCCTTGCCGAATCCCAGGTGGGAAAGGGCACCCGCATCACAGTGACGCTGCCCAATGAAAAAAGCCCGATTTACCGGATCAACGATGCAGCGTTTGATTATGTAGGGGGCTTTGACCATGTGATGGTGGAGATGGCAGACGCCTTAAGCCCGAAAGCCTATGTAAAGAAAAGCGCGGAAAATCAGCCGGGGATCAACTAAAAACCGCCCGCAGGAGCATGCTCCTGCGGGCGGTTTTTGATGAAGAGAAGAGAAAACAGGGAAAACAGAACCTTTAAGCGGATGGGCTTTCTTCAAAGTATTTTGCAAACTGATTGATCGCGATGTAGAACCGGTCTGTGACAGAGCTGGGATCGCCGTTGGCGTAAAACTCCATGATCAGCTGCTCGCTGTCGGGGTTTTTGGAGGAATCATAAATTTCCTGCAGGGTGGCCATGGGGAAGGCGAAGGTAAAATGCTCTGTGCCGGGATCGATGACCATGACTTTCAGAATATACAGGCTTTCCGAGGCGTTCATAATGGAGAGGAAACGGCTTTCCTGGCTTTTGAAATCGATGGTGAGATAGCAGGTTTCCCCCTCGGTGGTCATGGTCAGGCCGGTGATGCCCACGCTGCTCTGGTTGTTGCCGCCCAGGGTGAATCCCACATACAGGGGGGCGTAGAGATCGAAAGACTGGCGCAGATCGGGCCGAACCATGCGGGCGGCCACGGCGGCTACCTCTTTGCGGGTCATGTAGCTGTCGGGCTGGAACGCACCCAGGCTGCTGCCCGTCAGTACGCCGGCGCGGTAAAGGGTGTACACGCTGAAGGCATATTTCTGATCCATTTCCAGATCGGGAATGGCGCCGATTTCCACGGTGTTGATCTCCGGATAAGCCTCGTCGGGCAGGGCGCGTTCCAAAATGCTGGCAAACTGAGCTCGGGTGGCGGGCTGGTTGTAGTTCCCGCATTCTCCGGGGGAGAGGATGCCCTGTTCCAGGGCGTAGTCCACATAGACCTGGTACCACACATCGCCTTGAACGAAGATCTCCCCGTTGCCGGCATAGGTGCTGTGGATGCGGTCAGCCAGCGTGATGGTTTCGGCCAGGGTAATCACGCCATCGGGTTTGAAGACAGGCTCGCCGTAGGGGCTGGTGCTGCCCTGCATCAGGCCCAGGGTATAGGCGGTGGAAACATAGCTGGCATACCAGCCGGAAACATCGGAAAAGGAATCATAGGAATAGGAATTGACAGGTTGGAAATTGGAAAAACCGCCCTTTTCGGCGGCAAATGCACCGGTGCACAGGCAAAGCGCCATAACCAGGGCCGGCAGTACAGCAAGCCATCGCTTCAAGCAGGTCAACTCCCTTCGTTTTTTGTAAAATCATTATAACATGAAGTGTGCAGTTTGTATGTTACGGTTTCATTACAAAAAATTGGCGGGAAGAAGGAGAAACCGGGGGAAGCCGTTTAAGCAAAAAAAGCGGCCGCCCCACTGGGCGGCCGCCAAAGGATAAACTTAAAACGTTTTGGCTTTGTCCTGCATATACTGCTTGAGCCATGCGCCGGTTTCGGGATGATCCAGAGCAATTTCCAGGGTGGCTTCCAGGAAGCCGCAGAGGTTACCCGTGTCATACCGGCGGCCTTCAAAGTCCACAGCAACCATGCGCTCTTTGTGGCACAGGGTCTCAAGGCCGTCGGTCAGCTGGATCTCGCCGCCGTAGCCGGGAGCCTGGTTTTTCAGGATCTCAAAAATCTCCGGCATCAGCACATAGCGGCCCAGGATGGCATAGTTGGAAAATTTTTCTGCGGGGGAGGGCTTTTCGTTCAGGTCAGACACGCTGAATACCCGCTCTTCCAGAGGGGAAACGGCCACGGAGGAATAGCGGCTGATGGCCTCGTCGCTCACCTGCTGCACACCGATGGCAGAGGCTTCATACTTCTCTGCGGCGCGGATCAGCTGGCCGATCACAGGCTGCTGGGCGCGGATGATATCGTCTCCCAGCAGGACGGCAAAGGGTTCGTTGCCCACGAAACGGCGGGCCTGATAAATCGCGTGGCCCAGGCCCAGGGTCTGCTTCTGGCGCACGAAGAAAATGTTGGCCAGGTTGGCGGGCTTATGCACCAATTCGATCAGGTCGTCCTTGCCTGCGCGGCGAAGCTTGTCCTCCAGTTCCGGGGCATAGTCGAAATAATCCTCCATCACATCTTTTCCGCGGTTGGTGATGATGAGGATATCCTCGATGCCGGCGTTTACAGCTTCTTCCACAATATACTGCATCACGGGGCGATCCACCATGGGAAGCATCTCTTTGGGCACAGTTTTGGTGACGGGCAGCATGCGGGTGCCAAGTCCCGCGGCGGGGATCACGGCTTTTCTGACTTTCATGAAATGAAACCTCACATTTCCTTATAATAGTGCGGCGCCCGGGGCGCCGCAGGGTTAAGTTCTGTCCGCCGGCAGCAGATTGCGGAAAAAGGCGATTTTCGGCAGAGCGATCAACAGGATGCCGCCGAATACATAACAGGCGATCAGTTCGCCCAGACCCACGGTGGCAGCGTTGAATGCGAAAGCCGCGCCGAATGCGGGGCCGAAGCCGGCGCCGTACCAACCCAGCAGCGCGCCGATGATCAAAGCGTTGCTGATAACAGGGGGCAGCGGGGCCAGCCATTTCCACTTTGCCGGGAGCTTTGCAGTGACACAGGCGGCCAGCAGCGTGGCCAGGGAGCCCAGCACCACATCGGGCAGCCCGTAGGGGCTGAGGATGTTGGCCACCAGACAGCCGATAAATAAGCCCCACTTCGCCTCGGGAAAGAAGAAGGGGAGCACACACAGGGCTTCGGACACGCGGCACTGGATGGGGCCATAGGTGACGCCGAAAACAGAGGCGGTCATGGTGAGCACGGCATACAGCGCGCCGATGACGGCGGCCAGGGTCAGTTGACGGACAGAGTAGTTTTTCATCATTCTTTTGTTCCTTCCATTTTTTGTTTAGAGAACGGCGTGATGGAACGCCGGACGAACACCGCATAGCGGCGCTTGGACAGGGTGTGGAAACCTGTCGTATTTATTGTACCATAGCCCTTCTGAAAAATCTACCTAATTTCAAGGGGGGACTTTTAAGAATCCTTTAGGAAAAGTGCAAGATTCACGCCTGCCGGCGCCCCCTTTGGGCTGAAAAGGGAGAAGGACTGCCAAGATATATTCATGATAAAATAGCATGCTATTCTTGATTTTTTGGAATATTTGTCAAAACCAGACGGTTCGTTTTATGGTATACTGATACGGTATTGTCGGGCGTATCCCGGCAAGGAAGGGAGTAATCGAGAGAAATGACAGTTGAAAAGATCTGTATTTTGCTGGCCATCGTGCTGTATCTTGGCATGATGCTGTATATCGGCATTCGTTTTGCCAAGCGGAATAACAGCGCAGATGACTTTTATCTGGGCGGCCGGAAGCTGGGGCCTTATGTTACGGCCATGAGCGCCGAGGCGTCGGATATGTCCAGCTGGCTGCTGATGGGCTTGCCCGGCCTGGCCTATCTCACAGGTATCTGCGATGCTGCGTGGACGGCCATCGGCCTGGCGGTAGGCACCTATTTGAACTGGCTGATCGTGGCCAAGCGCATCCGCCGTTACAGCGTATTGACCGATTCTATCACTGCGCCTGAATTTTTCTCCAAGCGCTTTGGAGATGATCGGAATATCCTGCGGGGCATTGCGGCCATTGTGATTATTATCTTTTTCGTGCCTTACACGGCGTCGGGCTTTGCCGCCTGCGGAAAACTGTTCGGCACGCTGTTTGGCACGGAGTATATGACGGCCATGATCATCAGCGCCGTGGTGATTGTGGCTTACACCGCCATCGGCGGCTTCCTGGCGGCCAGTACCACGGATTTGATCCAAAGTTCGGTGATGTCTGTGGCGCTTTTGATCGTATTGGGCTATGGCATCAGCGTGGCAGGCGGTTTTGATGCGGTCATTGCCAATGCCCAGAGCCTGCCCGGTTATCTGAGCATGACCAACACATTTGATGTGGCGGCTGGTGCCGCCAAGCCTTATGGTTTGCTGACCACGGTTTCCATCCTGGCCTGGGGCCTGGGTTATTTCGGTATGCCCCATATCCTGCTGCGCTTTATGGCCATTGAAGATGAGAAAAAGCTGACTACCTCCCGCCGGGTGGCTACGACCTGGGTCGTGATTTCCATGGCGGTGGCGATTTTCATTGGCGTGGTAGGCCTGGGCATGACGGCGGCCGGCGCGGTTCCCACTTTGGAAGGGGCCGCTTCGGAAACGATCATTGTGCGGATTGCCAGCCTGTTGTCCTCCCATGGCGCGCTGCCTGCCTTGCTGGCTGGCGTGATTTTAGCCGGTATCCTGGCGGCTACCATGTCCACCGCGGATTCCCAGCTGTTGGCGGCCTCTTCCAGCGTGTCCAAGGATTTGATGCGGGGATTGTTCGGCATTCAGATGACGGAAAAGCAGACCATGATCGTGGCCCGTGTGTCCTTAATCGCCATTGCGGTTGTGGCAATTTTCCTGGCCCGGGATCCCAACAGTTCCGTGTTCAAGATTGTCTCCTTTGCCTGGGCAGGCTTCGGCGCGGCCTTTGGCCCCGTGGTGCTGTTTGCGCTGTTCTGGCGGCGGGCCAATAAGTGGGGAGCCCTGGCAGGTATGATTTCCGGCGGCGCTATGGTGTTTATCTGGAAATTCCTGGTGCGTCCCCTGGGCGGCGCTTTCGATATTTATGAATTGCTGCCCGCATTCCTGCTCAACTGTGCTGTATTGGTGATCGTGTCTTTGCTGACGGCAAAGCCCGAACAGAAGGTGCTCGATCAGTTTGATGCCTATCAGGCGATCCGCTGATCGGACTGCAAACATTGAAAAAGCCGTTCCGGCTCCCGCTTTTGCGGAGCCGGAACGGCTTTGTTATAGGTTCGCGGCGGACTTGCCCCGCTGCGGAGGGGAGAAAGACGGCGAAAAGCGCCTGTGCTGTGCGGCACAGGCGCTTTTGTAAATTAGGATAGATGGATGAGATACAGCAGCTGCTCCGCAGCGGGATCCACGGCGGTTTCATCTGCATAGGGGGTGGGCGAGAACCCACCCTCTTCCAGTGCGGCGCTTAAATCGCCGCTGTTGGCGGCTGGAACCACATAGTAGAGGATATTGGAGCCGTCGGTCATGGTGGACTGGAAGGAAAAAGCGCAGTAGCGGCTGAGAATTTCGCTGGCAGCAGCGTCTGCCGTGTAGATAGCGGCATATGTCCCTCCTGCGGGAATCAGTGTGCTGCTGGCGCCGCTCCCGGGCACAATGGAGGGATCTTCCTGGCTGGAAGTCCCTTCGCTTTGGTTGGTGTCGGGAGCATCGGGAGCGTCGGGATCGGCAGGCGCGGCGGGATCCTCTGCGGCAGGGGGCGTATCCGGTTCTGCAGGGGGGGGCGTGGGCTCCGCCGGCGGCTGCGGGGTGGGATCGCCGGAGGTTGAGGGCGTCTGCTGTTCCTGTGTTGGCGGCTGGGGCGGGTCGTTCTCATTGTTCTGGGCCCGCTCCAGAAGGCCGTTGGAATAGGCCAGCAGGATCAGCGCCAGGCACAGGCCGATGATGGTGAAGCGGCCGAAAGCGGGACGGAAGCGGCGGCGCTCCGGTTTTTCGCCGGGGGCAGCCAGATCGCCCTTTCCTTCTTCCTGCTGAATGCGGTGGATGATATAGGACGCCATGTCGCCGGGCACTTCGCGCTTCATGACGGCAATGCCGTGGTGGATGGCCCGCAGAGAGTCATAATAGGCCTGACAGCCGGGGCATTCCGCCATGTGGACAGACAGCGTTTGCTTTTCTGCGTTGGTGCACAGGTCATCTGCCGCTGCGGACAGGGTGGGGAGATAGGCCTTGCAGGCCTGAACCTTCGGGATGTCCCCGCCCTTTTCGTTGGAGGTGTCGGAAGGGGGGAAGAAGCCGCCGCCGAGGATGATCTGGCGGCGCATAAAGCCGCGGGCCCGGGCCAGATCTGTATGAACCGTTTGGGCGTCGCTGCCGGTGATGCCGGCAATCTGGGTGTCGGCCAGATCGGCCATCTCATGGAGCAGCAGGATTTGCCGGAAGTGCAGCGGCAAAGCACGCAGCGCTTCCTCAATATCCATTTGCAGGGCCAGGTGCTCCATGTTGGTGCGGGGATCGTAGCGCAGGGGAGGCACAGGGAAGTTCAGGGCGTCTTCATCCTGGGCAGAGGGCAGATTGACCCGGTGGCGGCGCTGGCGCTTTGTTGCTGCGGCACATTCGTCGCAAACCAGCTGCAGCAGCCGCTCGCCGAAGGACATATGAAAGGATTTCAGATATTCCAGCTGCCGCCAGGCGGTGAGAAAAGCGTTTTCCGTGACTTGCTGGGCTTGTTCGTCGCCGATCATAGCCCAGGCAAAACGATAAACAGCGCCCTGGTGCAGGTGGATCAGTTCGCGGAAGGCTACCTGGCTGCCTTGGGTCGCGGCAGTCAGCAGTTCCCGTTCATTGACGCGTTCTATGGTCATACATTGCTTCCTCCTCTGGGCACCTCGTCGGTCAGGTCGCGCTTAATGCCGGCGGTGATGCGATACACGTCCTCCAGGGTATTCATGCGGACGATCTGTTCTTTGTAGTAGTTGGCATAGGGAACGCCTTTCAGATACCAGCAATAGTGGCGGCGGGCCTCCAACACGGCGATTTTCTCCCCTTTATCCGCGGCAGCCAGTTCGATCTGGCGCACGGCGGTATCGCACCGCTGATCCAATGGCGGAATGGGCGGGATGGGGCGGCCCTCCAGGGCGGCCTGGGCCTGCTGAAAAATCCAGGGGTTTCCAAATACGCCGCGGCCGATCATGGCCATGTCTGCACCGGTTCGTTTTAGGATGCGCACGGCATCTTCGCCCTTGAAAATATCACCATTGGCGATGACGGGCACAGAAACGGCTTCCTTGACCTGGCGGATTTGATCCCAGTCGGCCTGGCCGCTGTACATCTGCACCCGGGTGCGGCCATGGACTGCGATGGCGGCAACGCCGACATTTTCCAGCCCTTTGGCCAATTCCACGGCGTTCAGATGCCCCCGATCCCAACCGATGCGCATTTTTACAGTTACAGGCACATCGACAGCCTTGATCACGGCTTCGGCCACGCGCAGCGCTTTTGGAATGTCTTTCATCAGAGCGCTGCCGTCGCCGCTGTTGACTACCTTGCCCACAGGGCAGCCCATATTCAGGTCGATCAGGTCTGCGCCGGAATAGTCCAGCGCCAGCTTGGCGGCCCGGGCCATGCAGTCCGGATCGCTGCCGAACAGCTGTACAGCGGCAGGATGCTCGCCGGGAAACAGATTCAAAAGGCCGCGGGTTTTGCTGTCTTGATAGCAGAGGGCTTTGGAGCTGATCAGTTCTGTGCAGGTCAGTCCTGCGCCCAGTTCGCTGCAGATCTGCCGGAAAGCCAGATCTGTTACACCGGCCATGGGAGCCAGCGCCAGCTTGGAGCGGATCTCAAGGTTTCCAATTTTCACGTTTGCCGTTCCCCTTTATCATAGTGTGACCCGCCCACAGCGCAATCACCGTAAAACATAACTATACAGCATGCTATTATAACAAAAACGCCCGAAAGTGCAAGTATTTTTTAATTATGGAAGGTTTTGGGAAATTAAGATGCGATATTGACTTTTGTTTTAGAATCGGACATTATAAAATAAATTGGGGGAAAGGGAGTTGCGGCAATGAGTGCAAAAGAATTTACTTCCTATGTGATGGAACAGTATCCCGGGGGAATCTATATTTTAGATCATGAGCGGCGCTATGTATATGCAAATGCCACTTATATGGATATGTTGAGCCTTTCGTATGCAGAGTTGATGATGCATGAAGTGCATGAATTGATGAGTAATGGAAACTATGATATATGTATTTCAGATATTGTGTTTGCGCAAAGGCACGCAGTATCCGTTTTTTCCAATGTCTATGCGAATGTTGGCGGTGTGCTGAAACGAAAGAGACACTTGGTGCGGGCGATTCCCGTTTTTGATGAAGCGGGGGAAATTGTATATATGCTTGCTTTTTGTGATGCGGTCGATTACTTAAATGGTTGTTATTATGAAGCAAACAGCCGGAAAATGGCAGATTTAGAAAACACATTCTATCGCAGGGACGAAAAGCAGCACGATGAGCAGCTCCATTTTGTAGCAGAAAGTCCGGCGATGCAAAATGTTTTAGAAGACGCTAAAAAAATAGCTGCGGCGGATGCGACGGTGTTGATTACGGGCGCATCCGGTACGGGAAAGGAACTTGTGGCAGAATATATCCATCGTCGCAGCCAACGCGGAAAACATTGCATGGTGGTTGTCAATTGCGCTGCGTTGCCGGAAAATCTATTGGAGTCCAATTTATATGGGTATGAGCGCGGTGCGTTTACCGGTGCACTGACAGGAGGCAAAAAGGGACTGATTGAAGCGGCGGATAAAGGAACGCTGTTTTTGGATGAGATCAATTCTTTGCCACTGGAATTACAGGGGAAACTTCTGCGTACGCTGGAAACTAAAAAAATACAGCGTGTAGGCGCCACAGAAGAGCGTAGCGTAGATTTTCGTCTGTTGGCAGCAACAAACCGTGATTTGTATGCGATAGTTCAAAACGGAGAATTTCGGGAAGATCTCTATTATCGGCTGAACATTATCCCGATTCGCCTGCCGACATTGGTGGAGCGCAAAGAAGATATTCTGCCTTTGGCGCGATATTTTTCTAAGCATTACGGTGAAAAGTATCACAAAGATATGGTTCTCAGTGAAAAGGCTATGGTGCAGCTGGTAGAATATACTTGGCCTGGAAATGTACGTGAACTGCGCAATGTGGTTGAGCGCATGGTGATCATGATCAGCGGAGAGTATGTAACAGCTGCAGATATTTGCAGAATTATCGGAACTACAGAGCAGCGGGGTACAATCGGATTGAATGGATTTGATCTGGCGCGCCTACCGTTGGAAACAGCACCTGTAGGAAAAAGCTTGCGGGAATTCACAGAACAGGCGGAATGGGCCTATATCCAACAGACACTGCGGCGATGCGGCGGAAATGTTAATGATGCTGCTAAGCGGTTGGGGATCCACCGATCTGTACTCTATCGGAAAATTAAGAAGTATCAGGAGCATGAAATGTAAAAGCGCCCCCCATTGCTATGGCAATGGGGGGCTTTGTTGCAAAAAAGAGAAAATGTCGCAAAAAAGCTACAAATTTGAAGGGCGGTTTCGCAAAAAAACGACAAGCATCAAAAAAGAAGAATATTTTGTGATGATATCCGGGAAAGCTGTTCTGTTTTTTGCCTATTTGCACAAAAGAATAAGTGGCATGAATTTTGCTTATAACAAAGGCAGAAGGCTGCTCGATGGTGCTTTCAAATAATTTTTTGAAAAGGGAGAGAGAAGTATGATAAAAGTAATGACTTCAGGGTGTATCAAATTGGTGCAAAAATATTTGCCGGATCCATTTTTATTGGCACTGCTGTTAACAGCAATTGTGTTCGTTCTGGGAATTGCATTGAACGGGGAAACACCGCTGACTATGATCCAGCACTGGGGAGCTGGATTCTGGGGCTTCCTTGGGTTTTCAATGCAAATGGTGTTGGTTGTTGTTTTGGGCAACTGTCTGGCCAATGCGCCTGTGTTTAAACGTTTGCTGAGGCGTTTGGCAGATATTCCAAAGTCTCCTAAGCAGGCCATTATGGTATGCACGGTGGTGGCGGGTATTGCCTGTTTGATCCAGTGGGGCTTTGGCTTGGTGATTGGCGCAATTTTTGCAAGAGAGTTGGCCAAGCGTGTGCGCGGTGTGGACTACCGCTTGCTGATTGCATCTGCATACTCTACATTTATGCTCACAGTACCTACCAGCTCTATTATTCTGAAAGCGGCCAGTAATCCGGAGGAATTGCTGGTGACCAGCGGCGGCGCATTAACCGAGGTGGTTGCTATGACCCGCACCGCTTACTATCCGCTGACGCTGATCACGCTGGCGCTTATGTTTATTGGCCTGATTCTGTTAAATGCGTCTATGCATCCCTCCCCCGGTGAAACCTTCTGCATTGATCCGAAAGCCATTGAGGAAGATGAGAAGCGCGCAGCTGCGGAGCAGGAATTGGAAAATTTGGACAAATCTGCCATGACACCTGCAGAGCGGCTGGAAAACAGCAAAATTGTTTCTATGATCACGGCTGTTGCGGGTTTGGTATATATTGTTTGGTACTTTGCGACTAAAGGATTCAGCATGAATATCGATATCATGAATTTCATGTTGTTGATTTTTGGCGTGTTGCTGCATAGAACCCCCATTGCTTATGTGCGAGCGCTGGGTAGCGCTGTAAAGAGCGGCGCGGGAATCATTTTGCAATTCCCTTTCTATGCCGGTATTATGGGAATGATGACTACTGCCAATGCCGATGGCATTTCCCTGGCAGGTATTATTACAGAAGGAATTCTGAGCATCTCGACTGTTCATACTTACCCGCTGTTTACATTCTTGAGTGCGGCCTTGGTTAATCTGTTTGTGCCCTCTGCAGGCGGGCAGTTTGGCGTACAGGCACCGATCATGTATCCTGCTGGCCTACATTTGGGTGTTGACCCTGCGATTACAACTGTAGCGCTGACTTGGGGTGATACTTGGACAAACATGATTCAGCCCTTCTGGGCGTTGCCTGCTTTGGGCATTGCAGGGTTGAAAGTGCGCGATATTATGGGCTTCTGTGTGATGGTTCTTATTTTTACTGGTATCGTAATTACTGTGTCTCTATTGGTTTGGACATTTATTGCAGCGTAAGGAGGAAAGAAGATGGCAACTAAAAAAGCAATTGTGACAGCGGCCATTACCGGTGCAGTACATATTCCCAGTATGTCGCCTTATTTGCCGATCACGCCCGAACAGATTATAGCTGAAGCAGTGGCAGCACACCAGGCAGGAGCGGCCGTAGTACATTTGCATACGCGCGATCCCAAAACTGGAAAACCTTCAGGTGATCCCGGTTTGATGAAAGAAGTGGTCGAAGGCATTCGGGAACAATGTAATGTTGTGATTGGCTGTACTACTGGTGGGGCCATTGGCATGACCAATGAAGAACGCTTGGCGGCGTTGCCGGAAGCGCGGCCGGAGCTGGCATCCTGCAATGCTGGATCTGTGAATTTCTGCTTTGCCGGTATTGCTGATAAAATCCAAACCCCGCAATACGATTGGGAAATTCCGTTTGTCAAAAATACATATCAAGTGCCGTTTGCAAATACTTTTCGGGATATTGAGGAGTATATTCAGCTGATGGATCAGTCTGGTACAAAACCGGAATTTGAAGTCTATGAAGTGGGTATGATTTCGAACATCAAGCATTTTATTGATAGAGGATTGTTGAAAAAACCTGTATATATCCAATTTGTTATCGGTGTAATGGGTGGAATTCCGGCAACACTGAATAATCTAAACTTTTTAGTACGCACAGCGGACGAGGTGATTGGAAGGGAAAATTATGTGTGGTCTTGTGCTGCTACTGGAAAACAGGAGTTTGAATTGGGTGTAGCTGCATTGATTCTTGGTGGTAATGTACGTGTCGGTTTGGAAGATAATCTGTACCTATCTAAAGGAGTGTTGGCAAAATCAAATGCTGAACTGGTTGCAAAAATGGTGCGCCTTGCCAAAGAACTGGGCAGTGAAATTGCAACTCCGGAGGAAGCGCGGGCGATTCTGCATCTTTCTTAATGACATATGAACATAGGGGCGGATCCCCCTATGTTGAACCTTTTTCATATAATGCTCAACGAACATAATGGAGACCGGACTCTGCCCCCTGGGGGGTGGAGTCCGGTCTTTGGTTGGGGGTTAGAGGGAGGTTAGGAACCAGAGGAGCGACACGGCTGCGGCACCTATGAGGGCCCAGGCGGGGGCGGGGAAGGTGCGGGCCGGGCGGATGCCGCAGCGCTGCATATAGCGCCCGGCAATCTGGCTGGCTTCACGAACAACCGTGCTGCGGCCCGGCGCGGCGGCCGGTTCTGCGTCGTTGCGCAAAATAAAGATAGCCTGGTCAAAATATCTGCGATCCGGGGAATCTACCACGATCACCCGGCGGGATGTACCCTTTACCATCATCGGTCCTCCTTGAAGAGTGAACTGGCGCAAAACACGCTGCTCTTACACTCTTGCCGCTTTTGCGGGAAATTATACCTCTGCCGGCCCGGTATCCGGCAGCGAAGGCATCCGCAGCACCAGCAAACTGCTGTCATCGCTGCGCCCGCTGCGGCGGATGCTGGCGTCCATCAGGGCGGAGGTCAGGGCGGAAACGCTGATGCCGTCCCACTGGGCCAGCATGGCCTGCAGCCAGGCATCGTCGGCGCTGTCCACAAAACCGTCGCTGACCAGCACCGCAAAATCGCCGGGCTTCAGGCAGAGGGTGGTGGCATCGGGTACACGCTCGCTGCCGGTCAGCCCTGCGGGCAATACGCTGCCTGTGATGCGGCGGATGCCGGAGCCGTGCTTGATATAGGAGGGGGCAGCTCCGTATTTATAAAAGGAGGCTGTGCCGCTGCGCACGGACAGGGCCATTAGGTCGATGGTGGTAAAACTGCCGCTTTCATCGCTGTGGAGGGTCAATGCGGTGTTTAGGGTCTTCAGCGCTGTGGGCGGTTCAATGCCGGAGCGCAGGAATTGTTCCAGCAGCCGCACGGTCATGGCCGACTCCCGGCGGGCTTCCTCGCCGCAGCCCATGCCGTCGGACAGCAGAAGAAACACTTTGCCGTCTTCCGTGCGGAAGGTGGAGACGGTGTCGCCGCTGACACTCTCTCCGGCTTTGGGCCGCACCGCAGTGCAGATTTCGCAGTCTGGCAAAGGCTCTTTCGCGGCCGGCACTGCTTCCGGCGTATCGCTGCGGCCGATCTGATCGGCGGATTCGCTGAGGAGTTCCGACAGGCGGGCGTATTGCTCCTTGGCGCTTTGCCGGGTGCTGTCTAACTGGCGGGTGTATTGGCGGCGCATCAGCAGGGCTGTAAATTCTGCGTTGACTGCGGCGATAAAATCGGAGAGACGGATGCAGCGGGTGGAAAAGTGGGAGGGGAAGTCCGAGGGAAGCACGTGTCCCCGGCCGGTGAGAAAGGGCGTCACGTCGTTCAGAGCGTTATAAGTGGTCACATAGTCCTTGTCCCAGCAGGCGCCGCATAGGGGGCAGACCCGGCAGATCTGGTCAGCTGCCCGGTCAAAGACGGTGGCAATGTTTTCGTCGTTGGGCGGCGTGCTGCTGCGGCTCAGGCTGTCATACAAGTCCCGGAAGACTGTGGCAGTTCGGCGCAGCTGTGTTTCCAGGGCTTTGGGGGCGGAAAGAACGGGTGTTTCCGGAGTGCGTTTTCGAGCTTTGCGAAAAAGTTGTTCCGGCAGCAGCAAAAACAGTATTCCTGCAATGGCGGTTTCCATCAGGGCGTAAAGGGCGGTGTCTCCAGTGGCCCAGAACAGGGCCAGCACTGTGCCGGATAAATACAAAAGGGTGTAACGGGCCCGCCCGCAGGGCTTCAGTCCGGCAATGAGCGCAGATAGGCCGTAGGCCATGGAGAAATACAGGGTGCCGGTGACAGTATCCATGGCCAATCCGGCGCAGAGCCCGGCGGCGCAGCCCAATCCAAGACCGCCCAGTCGGCCTGCTGTGAGAACCAGTACCACGGAAAAAATACGTCCCAAAGAAAAATAGCCGGCCAGGGGGATGGCGGCTACAGCGATCAAAAGGGTGATGGCCAGAGTAAACAGACACAAAAGCTGTGCGCGGTTCCGGGGCAGGCTGTCCACCGCCAGCGCCCTTCGATAGCAGACGGCGCACAAGCCGGTTAGGCATACTTCCAAAAGGTAATAAGCGCCGTCGGCGCTGAACAGGCCCTCCTGGGATAGATATACAAAACCCACTGCCGCAGCGCAGGCAGAGGCAGCCAAAGGAAGAAACGCGCTCTTCTGATATAGCTTGGTATCGTAAAATGCCACCGAAACGGAAAAAATCAGGATCGCGGCGGCAATATATTTCATGGCGCCGGTGAACGACATGAACAGAAGGGAACCGACCAGCAGGCCTAAAAGGGCGGAAAGGCCCTCCATTCCGGCTCCGGCCGCCGCCACAAAACCGAGGCCAAAGGGCGCGTAAGCACCAAAAATCTGGCTTCCTGATAAAATGGCGGCCAGCAGGAAGCGGATGGCGCAGGCAAAGAAGCGGCTCTTTTCCAGCGCAGAGAGCGAGTGTTCAAAATTCATGGCTTGTCCTCCTTTGCTGCTATTGTATCGGTTGCCCGCCGCAGATCGCGTCGGGAAATCATTGTTCTGGCGGGAAAAAGAGAAGCAGCAGAACGGATTTGGAAAAAGAACATAAAGTTCGAGAGATGTAAATTTTTTGTTAAAAAATACGCTGTTTCTGTAAAAAAAATATAAAAATCGACTTGAGAATATTGCAACCACTCTGGATAATCCTTATAGTATATGCAGGCAGTGACTGCGCTTGCCTGTTCGAACGGCGTATTACTTGAAAACATTGAAATTGATTGACGGGGGGTCATGGATTCATGAAAGTACTTACTAATTTTTTTGTTAAGATTGTTAATCGATGGTTACCGGATGCATTTCTATTTGCAATTATTTTGACGATCGTAGTATTTTTGGCGGCACTTGTCGTAACAGATAATAGTGTGCTTGATATGCTGCGCTATTGGGGTAATTCCGATGGCTTCTGGGGATTGTTGTCTTTCTCTATGCAGATGGCATTGGTTGTGGTGTTGGGCAGTGCCTTCGCCTCTGCCCGAATTGTGAAAAATGTTCTGCGCAAAATTGCTTCTGTGGCTAGCAGCAATAAATCTGCGATTCTGTTGGTTACCTTTGTTTCGACTATTTGCTGCTGGCTGAACTGGGGCTTTGGTTTGATTGCAGGAGCGCTGCTGGCCAAGGAAATTGCCAGAAAGGTACCAACGGTGGACTATCGTTTGTTGATTGCTTCTGCCTATTCCGGCTTTGTGATTTGGCATGCGGGCCTGTCCGGTTCTATCCCACTGACCATTGCCAGCGAGACCACAGTAGGTGGCGTTACGTTCCAGGTGCCGATTACTCAGACTATTTTCCATCCCATGAATCTGTTGATGGTGGCTGCGATTTTGGTGCTGATGCCCTTTGTCAACTGGATGATGCATCCTGATCGGGAGCATGCGGTATGCGTGGATCCTTCTTTGCTGAAGGATGAGGAAGAGAAAACATACGAAATCAAGACGCCTGCAGATAAGCTGGAGCACTCCCGAATTTTGTGGATTATTACGCTTGTATTAGGTTTTGGGTATATCGGGCTTTACTTTTTTGAAAACGGCTTCAACCTGGGTCTGAATATCGTGAATATGATTTTCCTGTTTTTGGGTTTGTTAGCTCACGGTGATTTGCGCCGTTATGTGGACGCCATTGGCGAAGCGGCTACTACTGCTGCCGGCATTTTGCTGCAGTTCCCCTTCTATGCTGGTATCATGGGCATGATGGTTGGTATGGACGAAGCGGGAAGATCTTTAGGTAGCGTGATTACTAACGCCATGATGTCTGTTACAAATGATGTGACCTTCCCGATGATGACCTTCCTGAGTGCTGGTGTGGTCAACTTCTTTGTTCCCTCTGGAGGTGGCCAGTGGGCTGTTCAGGGCCCCATTGTGATGCCTGCTGCAGAGCAAATGGGCATTGAACTTGGCCGGGCGGCCATGGGTATTGCTTGGGGTGACCAGTGGACTAATATGATTCAGCCGTTCTGGGCACTACCTGCATTGGGCCTTGCGGGGCTACAGGCTAAAGATATCATGGGATATCTGGTTATCGTAACGATTTTTGTTGGTGTCGTGGCTTGCGTCGGCTTCCTGCTATGGGCGATGCTTTTCTAAAGTCTAAAGAAATTGCACTGTTCGGTTACTGAAAACGGAACAATTTTTTAAAAACAACGGGGACGCAGGAGCGTCTCCGTTGTTTTTTAACACGAATAAAGAAAACATAAATATTATATAAATAAATAATAAAAAAATTATATATTTTATATATAAAAAAAGTAAAAAGCATTGAAATAGTAATTTTTTGGCGGTATAGTAGCGCAAAACCGAGGTGTATACAGAGAGGCCCCGGGTGAGGATATCCGGGAGCCGGGAGGAATGGTAGCATTTGGTTTTATTTTGATTAGGGGGGTAATTTACATCATGAGAGCAATTTCTAATTTTTTTGTTAAGATCATCAACAGATGGCTGCCGGATCCGTTCCTGTTTGCCATTATCCTAACGTTGGTCGTATTCGTTGCAGCAATTGCTGTGACGGGCGTTTCTCCGCTGACGATGCTGTCTTATTGGGGCAGTGGATCTGGTTTTTGGGGGCTGTTGTCTTTCTCTATGCAGATGGCACTAGTCGTGGTGCTGGGCTCTGCCTTGGCATCTGCCCGAATCTGCAAGAGCATCCTGCGCAAAATCGCATCTTTGGCTAATTCCAACAAGAGCGGTATTATCATTGTCACTATGGCATCGGTGATCTGCTCCTGGCTGAACTGGGGCTTTGGTCTGATTGCTGGTGCAATGCTGGCTAAGGAAGTGGCCCGCCGTGTTCCTACGCTGGACTACCGTCTGATTATCGCGTCTGCCTACGGCGGCTTTGTTATCTGGCATGCAGGTCTGTCCGGCTCTATTCCTCTGACGCTGTCCGGCGGCTATACCATCGGTGATGTTACTTATCAGGCTGGTACTGGTGACACGATCTTCCACCCCATGAACCTGCTGATGGTACTGGTAATCCTGTTTGTGCTACCTCTGGTGATGTGTGCAATGCATCCCGACAAGGAGCACACAGTATGCGTAGATCCTGCTTTGTTGAAGGACGAGGAAGAAAAGACTTACGAAATCAAGACACCCGCTGATAAGCTGGAGCATTCCCGCATCCTGTGGGGCATCACCTTGGTGATGGGTTTTGCATATATTATTTATTATTTCTATGGTGTTGTGGTAGAGAGTGGCCCTGCGGCCATTGCATCTGCGCTGAACCTGAATATCGTGAACATGTTGTTTTTGTTCCTGGGCCTGTTGGCTCATGGTGATCTGCGCCGCTATGTAGACGCTATTGGTGCAGCATCTACCACTGCTGCCGGTATCCTGCTGCAGTTCCCCTTCTATGCCGGTATCATGGGCATGATGGTGGGTACAAACGAAAATGGCGTGTCTCTGGCCTCTGCTATTTCCAATGGCATGATGGCCATCTCCACCGACATCACTTTCCCGATGATTACCTTCCTGAGCGCCGGTATCGTGAACTTCTTTGTTCCTTCCGGCGGCGGCCAGTGGGCCGTTCAGGGTCCCATTGTAATGCCTGCTGCAGAGCAGATGGGTATTGAACCCGGTCGTGCGGCTATGGCTATTGCCTGGGGTGACCAGTGGACTAACATGATTCAGCCGTTCTGGGCACTGCCTGCTTTGGGTGTTGCCGGTTTGAGCGCCAAGGATATTATGGGTTACTTGGTCATCGTGACGATTTTCGTCGGCATTGTTGCCTGTGTGGGCTTCTGGGCCTGGGCAATGTTCTTCTAAACAGATCGACTACCATTGTGAAACTAAAGATCCATTCCTTTCTGTGCACACAAACCGGGAAGCGCTATCCAGCGCTTCCCGGTTTTTCTGGTTTGGCGA
The DNA here is from genome assembly GCA_937915065.1 of uncultured Clostridia bacterium. Taxonomy (GTDB): domain Bacteria; phylum Bacillota; class Clostridia; order Oscillospirales; family Oscillospiraceae; genus Pseudoscillospira. The sequence continues at coordinate 815 of CALDMR010000173.1, read as the reverse complement.
ACCGGAGGCGGATGCAGAGCCGGGCCTATGGACTGCGCTGCAAGGGAAAAAAGCGGGATGCGTATATAGATTTAATAAATAAATGATAAAGATTATATAAATGATCGAAAAGGTTTTGGAATGTGATGAAAAATATGAATAAATTGTGAATGATGTTACAAAAAGTTGCGAAAACATGGAAAAAATAGGAATAAAGCGTTTGACAGTTGCCAAAAAAACTGATAAAACAGAATAGCACAAAAGTGTGTGTGTAGAGATTTTTTATTTAGGGGGGTAAAATTACATCATGAGAGCAATCTCCAATTTTTTCGTTAAGATTATCAACAGATGGCTTCCGGATCCGTTCCTGTTCGCCATTATCCTGACGCTGGTGGTGTTCGTTGCAGGTATCGCTGTGACGGGCGTTTCCCCGCTGACGATGCTGTCTTTCTGGGGCAGTGCATCTGGCTTCTGGGGTCTGCTGGCATTCTCCATGCAGATGGCATTGGTGGTTGTGCTGGGTTCTGCACTGGCATCCGCCAAGATCTGCAAAAAGATCCTGCGTAAAATCGCATCTCTGGCTAACTCCAACAAGAGCGGTATCATCGTTGTGACGATGGCATCCGTGATCTGCTCCTGGCTGAACTGGGGCTTTGGCCTGATTGCCGGCGCAATGCTGGCCAAGGAAGTGGCTCGCCGGGTTCCCACGCTGGACTACCGTCTGGTGATCGCTTCCGCCTACGGCGGTTTCGTTATCTGGCATGCGGGTCTGTCTGGCTCCATTCCTCTGACGCTGTCCGGCGGCTATACCATCGGTGATGTTACTTATCAGGCTG
>CALDMR010000172.1 GCA_937915065.1 uncultured Clostridia bacterium | reverse complement strand
GTAACAGCGATCACGACAGCAATAATCAGACCGGATGCTGCGCCGACACACTTGGTCACAAAGCAGCGAGTAGAGGTGATCATCGCCTCGTTACGCTGGCCAGTCTTCCACTCACCGTACTCGATCGTATCCGCCAACATTGCATTGACACAAACAATGGCGGCACCCATGCTGATATTGGAGATAGCGGCAGTGATAAAGATAATCGTCAGGTTGCTCCATCCTGCAAAATAGAGGACGGCATTGGACAGCGTATAGATGATGGCAATAGCAAACATACTATTGCGCTTGCCAAGAATCTTAGAACCGAAGATAAAGCAGATGGAACCAAGGACCATACCAGCCAGCGTAATCAAGCTCATCACAGAAGCCAGTTGAATGGCGCCCAGATTATATACGCAATAGTAGTAATTGCAGAAGCCTCTCAGCGTCATTGCCATCAGGCACGCAATGTTGGACAGCTGAACGCACAGCAGCGGCTGGTTCGTAAAAATGTTTTTAAATGCCAGTTTAAGGCTAAACTTCTGGGTATCATTCGGTACAACATGTTCTTTGACCGTCTTGAAGCTGATCAAATACATTGTTGCAGAAAATACCGCAACGATTGCTGCAATAGTAAAATAGGATGTCCACTCAAACTCCCCCAGAAGGCCCAGACCTAACGGAAGAATAAAGCCAATAAGCCCCGCCATAGCATTAGAGGCAGTAGTCGTTGTACCAATGATGCTGGACCGCTCCTCTGTGTTGCTGGTCATTGCTGCCGGTAATGACCAGAAAGGAATATCCACGGCAGTAAAGGCAATGCTGCCAGTCAGCAAATACATCACCGCAGCAAAAATGCACATTCCAGTCATCCCGATAGGCAATTTCAGGAAGCTAAGTGCCATCAGCAAGCAGAAAATAGGGCCAGCGCGCAAAATCCAAGGTCTAAAGCGGCCAAATTTACTTCTTGTACGGTCAGCAATGACGCCCATCGTAACATCCGTAAAGGCATCAAAAACCCGAGAAACCGTCGTTAGTCCTCCAATAAACAGGGGCGGAAGCATTAAAATATCCGTTAAAAACGGCATCATCCAGGTATTCCAGAGATTGTATGCTGCATCATGACCCAGAACACCAATCGCATGGCCGATCTGCTCCTTTTTCGTACACATTTTTGGCTCTTCTGCTTTGGTCACAGTTTTAGCTTCAGTTGACATAATTTCTCCTCCCGTTTCACTTTCTTATATTGCTTTTTAGGTATACTGCGGCAGCCAATCCCCGTGAGCTTCGATCAGGTCATCTACCATCGCACAGATATCATCAATGCTAAGTTCAGCTGAAGCATGGGGGTCCAGCATAGCAGCCTGGTAAATCAATTCCTTCTTCTTGCTGAGCGCTGCATCCACGGTAAGCTGATGCACACCAATCTGATGCATATTCAGTGCCGCCAACTGGTGAGGCAACGCACCAATATGACACGGCTGGATACCACCCTCATTCGCCATACAGGTGACCTCCACGCAGCAATCAGAGGGCAAATTATCAATGAGCCCCGTGTTCATCACATTCCCCGCAAAGGAAAACGGCTTTCCGGTTTCCAGTGCTTCGATAATGCCTGCCGCATACTCGTGAGACTTGGTATGCTGGAGATCTGCGTTATGAACCAACTGCTCCGCCGTATCTTTCCACTGCTCCAGCTGAATCACGCAGCGGCGAGGATACTCATCCAAGGGGATATTGAACTTTTTAATCAGCTCGGGATAGTTTTTCTTGATAAAGTAAGGGTAATATTCAGAACTGTGCTCACTAGACTCTGTGATGTAATAGCCAAAGCGCTTCATCATCTCAAAGCGGACCATATCATCGTTATTGCTGGGGGTAAATTCCCCCTCTACCGCCGGAATTTGCGGGAAATTCTTGCGGTATTCTGCCATGATATCAATAATAGGTCCTTCAGCCGCGCGCTTTTTTATCTCAGGGTAATAGTCCGTTGCGTGTGATCTCAAGCAGCCACGCCATATGGTTTATCCCCGCAATTCGGTAATTCAGTCCATCCTGCGGTAATCCCAAACGGCCCAGCAGCATGGGAACACACTCCTGATGAGAGTGACAAAGGCCAACCGTCTTGATCTTCGTCGCCCGGTTCATTGCCAGAGTCAGAATTGACATAGGGTTTGTGTAATTGATAAACAGCGCATCAGGACAAACCTGCTCCATATCTTTGGCAAAGTCCAACATTACCGGAATCGTTCGGAGGGCCCGGAAAATACCACCGATACCATTGGTATCGCTGATGGTCTGCCGCAATCCATACTTCTTTGGAATCTCAAAATCAGTGATGGTACAAGGGTCATAGCCACCCACCTGAATGGCGTTGCAGACATACTTTGCACCTCGAAGTGCCTCTATACGATCAGTGTACTTAACGATCTTTG
>CALDMR010000171.1 GCA_937915065.1 uncultured Clostridia bacterium | reverse complement strand
TGCGCCGGAAGCTGGATCCCATTGCGGCCCAGCTGGGCATTACAGCGCTGCTGGGGAAATATCCCTACGAGGTTTCCGGCGGCCAAAAGCAGCGGGCGGCCGTGGCCCGGGCGCTGATCACCGATCCCCGGATCATTCTGGCGGACGAGCCCACCGGTGCCCTGGACTCCCGCAGTGCCGACAACCTGCTGCAGCTTTTCGGCAGCGTGAACAGTGCCGGCCAGACGATCCTGATGGTGACCCATTCCGTAAAAGCCGCCAGCCATGCCCAGCGGGTGCTGTTCCTGCGGGACGGCGAGGTGTATCACCAGCTGTACCGGGGCGAAGAAAGCCAGGAGGAAATGTTCGGCCGGATCTCCGACACCCTGACCGTGCTGGCCCAAGGCGGTGAGCACCATGACTAAGGGCGCCTTTTATCCCCGCCTGGCCCTGGTAAATCTGACCCGCAACGGCCGGTTTTACCTGCCCTATCTGCTTTCCTGCGGCGGCACGGCCTGTATGTACTACATCGTGGTCTATCTGACCCACAGCCAGATCATCGCCGACGTGCGGGGCGCGGCCTACATCCAAAGCCTGATGTGGCTGGGCACCGTGGTAGTGGCCCTGTTTTCCATTGTGCTTACCCTGTATGCTAACAGCTTTGTCATGAAGCGCCGCAAAAAAGAACTGGGCCTGTATCATGTTCTGGGCATGGAAAAACGGCATATCGCCCATCTGATGCTCTGGGAGACCCTGCTGTGCGCCCTGGCCGCCATCGCCGGCGGCATCGTGGCCGGCATTCTTTTTTCCAAACTGATTTTGCTGATCCTGCTGCGGGCGGTGCGCATCGGCATACAGTTTGGCTTTGAGATCAGTTCCGAGGGCATCCTTCAGACGATCCTTCTGTTCGGCGCCCTGTTTGTTCTGACACTCATCGTTAATCTGGCGCGCATCAGCCGCACCCGCCCCATCGAACTGCTGCACAGCGACAGCACCGGCGAACGGGAACCCCGGGTCAAATGGCCCCTGGTGGTGATCGGCCTGGCAGCACTGCTGGGGGGCTACTATCTCTCCATCACCGTGCAGGATCCCATTTCGGCCATGCTGCTGTTCTTTGTGGCCGTGCTCCTGGTGATCATCGGCACCTTCTGCCTGTTCACCGCCGGCTCCATTGCCGTGCTCAAAGCCCTGCGGCGCAACAAGCGCTTTTATTATAAGCCCCAGCACTTCACCGCCGTTTCCGGTATGCTTTACCGCATGAAGCAGAACGCCGTGGGCCTTGCCAATATCTGCATTCTTTCCACCATGGTGCTGGTCACAGTCTCCACCACGGTATGTTTGTATGTGGGCCTGGATGGCGTGCTGAATGAAGTTTATCCCTCGGACATCCGGCTTACCCAGCACATCGCCCCCCTGCGCCAGGATGACGCCCAGCCCATGGCCCCCGACGATCTGCTGCCCCAAGTGGAAGATACCGTTTCTTCCACCGGCCTTGCGATGAAAGACCTGGCGGTGGGGGCCTACACCCAGGTTTACGCCCAGTACAGCGGCAACACCTTCCTGCTCAGCCAGGGCAGCAGCCAAAACACCCGCCTGCTGCTGATGACGGCGGCGGAGTATGCCTCCTGGGCGGGGCAGCCCGTGTCCCTGGCCCGGGACGAGGCGCTGCTCTACACCTCGGCCCAGGCCGTCCCGGACACCTTTTATGTGGAGGACAGCCCCCTGCAAGTGGCCCAGCGGCTGGATTCCTATTTGAATTACAGCACCGCCATGTATACCAACATTGATACCGTGGGCCTGGTGGTGGCCGATGATCAAGTGCTTCGCAGCCTGCTGGCCCCGTATCCCGATCCCCTCCTGGTGCAGCGGAAGATCACATTTAACCTGGACGGCAGCGATGCAGAAAAGATTGCCTGCGCCGAAGCCCTGATGAACGGCGATCGCTTCGACCAGTACACCGTGACCAGCCGGCAGGAGAATGCCGCAGACATGTATTCCATGTACGGCGGTTTCCTGTTCCTGGGCCTGTTTCTGGGCATTCTGTTTTTAGCCGCCACAGTGCTGATCATTTATTACAAGCAGGTCAGCGAGGGTTATGAGGATCGCCGGCGGTTTGCGATCATGCAGCAGGTCGGCATGAGCCGCCGCGAAGTGCGGCGGAGCATCAATTCCCAGGTTCTGCTGGTGTTTTTCCTGCCCCTGGCCGCAGCCGCCCTGCACATTGTCATGGCCTTTCCCATGGTGCGCAAGCTGCTGGAGCTTTTCTCCCTGACCAACGTCTCCCTTTTCATTCTCTGCACAGGCATCACCCTGCTGGTCTTCAGCGCCATTTATGCCCTGGTTTACGCCCTGACGGCCAAAAGCTATGATAAAATCGTCAGCAACCCCTGATTTTCCCCCGGCTCCCGGCCTATTACACCGGGAGCCGGGATTTTGTTTGTTGAACCTGCACAAAAATCCAGCCGTTTCTTTTCTCTCATTTTTCAAACTCTTGTATTTACAAAAATAATTTCGTATGGTAAACTGCTAATACGCTAATGAGTTGGACACTTCGTCTATATAGGGAGGATTTCATGATGAACACTATGAAAAAATTGGGTACTGCCGCCTTGGCCTTAACTATGATGGGTTCCCTTGCTGCCTGCGGCAGCGGAAACGCCGGCAATGACAGTACGCAGAACGAAAAAGGCCTGGTTTACGCCGTGGAAGCCGGCAGCGCCGGCGAAGCCATTGCCCGCGAAAAAGGCTACACATACAATTCCGTTTCCGCCCAGGCTGACACGCTGATGGAAGTGGCCTCCGGCACCTCCGACGCCGCCATCATTGATCTGCTGATGGCAGGCGCTATGATCGGCGAAGGCACCAGCTATCCCAACCTGGTCTACGGCGAACGCCTGACGGAAGAAGAATACGGCGTAGGCTGCCGCCAAGGCAGCGATCTGGACGAACTGATCAACACCGTTTTTTCCGAAGCCTATGCCTACGGCACCATGAACGAACTGGCTGATACTTACGGCATCTCTCCGGATCTGATCATTGAACAGCCCGAAGCCGCCGACCTTCCCCCCGCAGAGGCGGATGGCGATATCGCCTATATTCAGGATAAGGGCACTTTGGTGGTGGGCATCACCGAATTTACCCCCCTGGATTACAAGGACGAAGACGGCAACTGGATCGGTTTTGACGCCGACATGGCCAAACTGGTGGCCGACAGACTGGGCGTTGAGGCCAAGTTCGTTGTCATTGACTGGGACAACAAGATCATGGAGTTGGATTCCAAAAACATCGACGTAGTCTGGAACGGCATGACCCTGACCGACGAGGTCACCGGTTCCATGGACTGCACCAACCCCTACTTCAAGAATGCTCAGGTCGTGGTGGTACCCGAAGCATAACTGCACCTAAAAAATCGCTCAACGGCAGAGGGCCCGGGCTCTCTGCCGTTGCTGACAGAATGGAGAGAGTTCGGAGTGATTGATTTTGCAACGCTGGCCAATGTCACCGTAGTCCTGGCCCAGGGCATGGGCGTGGCCATTGAGATTTTTCTGCTGACGCTGCTGTTTTCCCTGCCCCTGGGCCTGCTGGTGGCCTTTGGCACCATGAGCAAATGCGCGCCTGTGCGCTGGCTGTTCAACGCAGCGGTCTGGATCGTGCGCGGCACGCCGCTGATGCTGCAGCTGCTGATCATTTTCTTTGTGCCGGGCCTGCTGGGTTACAACATCTGGGGCCAGGTGGGCAATGGCCGTGTGGTGGCCACGGTAGTCGCCTTTACCATCAACTATGCCTGCTATTTCTCCGTGATTTACCGCGGCGGTATCCAGGGCGTCCCCGTGGGCCAGCGGGAGGCCGGAGAAGTGCTGGGCATGACAAAGCAGCAGATTTTCTTCAAGATCACCCTGCTGCAAATGATCAAGCGCATTGTGCCGCCCATGTCCAACGAAATCATCACCCTGGTCAAAGATACCTCTCTGGCCCGCGTAATCTCCGTGTACGAGCTCACTTTTACCGGCTATTCCTTTATGAAAAGCAGCGGCCTGGTGTGGCCCCTCTTTTACACCGGCGTGTTTTACCTGCTGTTCGTCGGCGTGCTGACGATCCTGTTCAGCTACATTGAGCGGCGGCTCAATTATTTCCACTAAGGAGGCGCAAGCATGGCAATTTTGGAAGTTTCCCACCTGGAAAAGCGCTTCGGCGCCACAGCAGTGCTCAACGATATCAGCTTCACCCTGGAAAAGGGCCAGGCCCTGTCCATCATCGGTGCTTCGGGCAGCGGCAAAACCACCCTGCTGCGCTGCCTGAACTTTTTGGAAAAGCCCGATGGCGGTACCATCTCTGTCGCCGGAACGCCTATTTTTGACGCTTCCGAGAACCAGGCCGCCTACGAGCGGAACATCCGTACCAAGCGGCTCCACTTTGGCCTGGTATTTCAAAACTTCAATCTCTTCCCCCAATACACCGCCCTGCAGAATGTTACCCTGGCCCGGGAACTCATGGCCAAGGAGCACGGCGGCGAAACTAAAGCCGAAATCGAAGCCGCAGGCCGGGATCTGTTGGCACGGATGGGGCTTTCCGACCGGGCCAACCACTATCCCCACCAGCTCTCCGGCGGCCAGCAGCAGCGCGTGGCCATCGCCCGGGCCCTGGCACTGCAGCCGGATATTCTCTGCTTTGACGAACCCCCCTCCGCCCTGGATCCGGAACTGACAGGCGAAGTTCTTCGGGTGATCCGCACCCTGGCCGAACAAAACACCACCATGATCATTGTCACCCACGAGATGGCGTTTGCCCGGGATGTGGCAGATCAGCTCATTTTTATGGACGGCGGCGTAATTGTGGAACAAGG
>CALDMR010000170.1 GCA_937915065.1 uncultured Clostridia bacterium | reverse complement strand
GATTTATTCAAAGAAATAAAAAACGAAACGGTTGCTTACTCCGTGCTCCCAAAGCAGGCGCGCTACCAACTGCGCTACACCCGGAAATGGGGATTGCATCACCGCCGGATACCCGGCGGTGATGGTACTTTGTTATGATACCAATTCTTCAATGATTTTTCAAGCTTTATTTCTGCAGATCCTGCTTGATCTTTGTTGTAGAAATCTCGGGTGTACGGGGAAGATAGACCACTTCGCACTTCTCTTTCAGGAAGTCGAACTTCCCTTCCCAGTCGTCGCCAATCACAAAAACATCGATCTGGTATTTATCCACATCGGTGCTCTTTTGCTCCCAATTCTCCTCGGGGACTACCAGATCCACATAACGAATGGCTTCCAGCATCCGCTTGCGCTCTTCATAGGGGAAATAGCACTTTTTCTGCTTGCAGTTCCAGTTAAACTCGTCCGTAGACAGGGCCACGACCAGATAATCACCCATCGCCTTTGCCCGGCGCAGCAGTTCAATATGCCCGTAATGCAGCAGATCAAAGGTACCGTAAGTAATCACGCGCTTCATCTGTTTTTCATCCTTTCATCTTACTCAGAATCCAATCGGCACAGCGCGCCGCAGCTTTTCCATCCTCATGGATGCCAAACCTTCCACAAAACTGCTCCCACGCTTCCTCCGCCTCTTCCCTGCTCCAATGCAGCACCGCCTGTTCCAGCGCGTCGTTATTCTCCGCCAGCGGGAAGGGCATTTCATGCAGGGGGAAATAGAAATTGCGATCCTTTTGATATGCCTCAATATCCGTGGCAAACTGGAAGCAGGGCCGCCGGGTCAGGCCATAGTCGAACATCAGCGAGGAATAATCGCTGACCACAGCATCGGAAGCCGCCAGCAATTCCTGCATATCGTCATACCGTGTGGCGTCAAAGGTTGTCACGCCGTCAAAGTTCAGATCCCCGGCCCGTTCCATCACATGGGGATGCAGCCGGATCAGTATCACCCATTTCCCGCCAAAGCGCCCAGTCAGCGCCTTTTGCAGGCGGGCATAGTCCAGGCAATAGGCATCCATGCTTTCGTCAGCCCGGAATGTGGGCGCATACAGGGCCATCCGGCAGCCCGAAGGCAAATGCAGCACCTGCCGCACCTTCTCCTGCACACCACCGGGCGGCGCAAACAACACATCATTCCGGGGAGAACCAAACTCCGCCACCTCGCCGCTATACCAAAAAGATTCCTTGTAGATTTTTGTCATCAGGGCAGAATTGGACACGATCAGATCTGTCTGGGCGCTGTCTCGGGCGGCATATTCCGCATATCCCGCCGGCAGCGTATTCTCCGCATCCCGCTCGATCCGCTTGAGGGCAAAACCATGCCAGGTCTGCAAATACCACTGTTCCGGTTTCTTGACCCGAGCCCCCTTGCGGTTATTATCCAGCCAGACTTTGGCGGTGCACAGCTCACGAATGCGATTTCTTGTGGTGTAAGGCACCGCACGAACGCCGGCAGGCAAACTGCTGGCTGCGGCCTCATCTGCCGTCAGCCAGACGATTTCCAAATCTTCCCCCCGCTTCAGCAATTCTTCCACGATGGGCT
>CALDMR010000169.1 GCA_937915065.1 uncultured Clostridia bacterium | reverse complement strand
CTTCCATTTCCTCAATCTCCCCCATGGCGCGGCTGCCGGGGAACACATTCTCCTCCATGCCCACCACATAGACCGCCGGAAATTCCAGACCCTTGGCACTGTGCATGGTCATCATCACCACGCTGTTTTCCGTTCCGTCCTGATCGTCCAAATCCGTGTACAGGGCCACCTCATCCAAAAAGCCAGACAGGCTGGCCGTTTCGCTTTGGGTATCCAGATACTGCACAATGCTGGACTTCAATTCTTTCACGTTTTCTGCCCGGCTGCGGCTTTCCACGTCATTTTTCGCCTCCAGCATGGTGAGATAACCACTGTCGCAGCAGAGCGCGTCATAAAACTCATCCAGATCCATGGCTTCAGCCTTCCCCTGGAGTTCAATCACCAGGGACGCAAAATCCTGCAATTTGGCTGCGCTGCGGGACAACTCGCCATACTGCTCCGCCTGCATCAACACCTGGAACATGGGAATGCCCTCCCGGTAAGCAATGGACTGCACCAGATCAATGCTGCGCGCGCCGATGCCCCGGGCAGGTACGTTGATAATACGCCGCAGGCGCAAATCGTCCATAGGGTTGTTGACCACACATAGATAGGCCAGCATATCCTTCACCTCGGCCCGGTCAAAAAAGCGGGTGCCGCCGATGATTTTATAAGGGATCGCGTTGCGCTTAAAGGCATACTCCAACTGGTTGGACTGGGCGTTCATACGGTACAGCACCGCGTTATCCCGCCAGTCGCGGCCCTCGCTGAAGGCTTTGAGAATGCTGCCTGCCACAAAGTCCGCCTCAGCGGATTCGTTGAACACCGTCTGCACCTGCACCTTGTCCCCCGTGCCGTTATCCGTCCACAGGGTTTTGCCCTTGCGCCCGTCGTTATTGCGGATCACAGCATTGGAGGCATCCAGGATATTCTGTGTAGAGCGGTAGTTCTGCTCCAGGCGGATCACCCTTGCGTTCTGATACTCGCTTTCAAAGCTGAGAATGTTTTCAATATTAGCGCCCCGGAAGCGGTAAATACTTTGATCGTCGTCACCCACCACGCAAATGTTCTTCCGCTCCCCTGCCAGCAGAGAGGCCAGCAAATACTGCAGATGATTGGTGTCCTGATACTCGTCGATGAGCACATAACGGAACTTGCGCTGATAATGCTCCCGCACATCCTGGCATGTTTGCAGCAGCGTCACCGCATGGAGAATGATGTCGTCAAAATCCAGGGCGTTGGCGTCCCGCAGGCGCTTGACATACTCCCTGTAAATTTTGGCGATACGCTCCATCCGCCAGTCGCCGCGGGTGACCCATTCAGCGGCAAACTGATCCGGGAGCACCATGGCGTCTTTGGCATTGCTGATGTAGTTCAGTACCGTTCGGGGCTGGAATGCCTTTTCCTCATACTGAAAGTCTTTCACAATATCCTTGATCACCCGCTGGCTGTCGGCGCTGTCATAGATCGTAAAACTCTTATCAAAGCCCAAGCGGTCGATATCCCGCCGCAGAATGCGGACGCAGGCGGAATGAAAGGTGGACGCCCACACATCCATAGCCGAGGGCCCCAGCATGCGCTCCAGCCGGTCTTTCAGCTCCCCTGCCGCCTTATTGGTAAAGGTAATGGCAATAATGGACCAGGGAACCGCCGGTTCCACGGCGCACAGCCGCTCAGCCCGCTCAGCCTGATCGGGTTCAGGGTGGGTCAGGTAATCCCGCAGGAACTGAAGCTCCTCTTCACCGGCAAAAGCGGGCACTTCACTGCTGTCGCTGCCCCGTCCGTATTTCAAAAGATTGGCCACCCGGTGAATCAGCACCGTGGTCTTGCCGCTGCCGGCTCCCGCCAACAGCAGCAGCGGCCCCTCTGTGGCCATCACGGCTTGGCGCTGCATGGGATTGAGATGGGCAAACTCCCGTTCAATGATCTGTTTTCGTACTGCACAGTACTCCTGGTTAAAATCGCTCATATTTGTGCCACCTGTATTCCTCTTGTAATCTGCCTGCAGGCAGTGTATTATCCTGCCGTTTATTCTAATACAAAATCAATACTCGGTCAACTGTTCTATTCCCCGCCATTGCAAAGGTCGCCGGAACGTGATAAACTGAAAACTACTTTGAACGCTTCTGTTGGAAGGGGATTTTCAATTATGATTTACAGCTTTTGCAACGATTACAGCGAGGGCGCCCATCCGGCGGTGATGCAGGCGCTGGCAGAAACCAACACCGTGCAGACTCCGGGTTATGGAACGGATGCGTATTGCGACGAGGCCCGGGCATTGATCCGCAATCTGTGCGGCGCACCGGAGGCAGACATTCACTTCCTGGTGGGCGGTACCCAGGTAAACCTTGTATCCTGCGCCGCCTTCCTGCGGCCTGTGGAAGCAGTCATCGCCCCCTGTACCGGCCACCCTCTGGTGCATGAGACCGGCGCTCTTCAAGCCACAGGACATATGGTTCTCTCCGTTCCTTCGGCGGATGGAAAGCTGACGCCGGAAGATGTGCGATCCGTCTGCGCCGCCCATTCTTCCGAACATATGGTGCAGCCTCGCCTGGTGTATATCTCCAACGCCACTGAAATCGGAACCGCCTACACAAAAGAGGAATTATCCGCTTTGCACAATGTGTGTAAAGAACTTGGGCTTTATATCTATATGGACGGAGCGCGCTTGGGCAACGGCATGGTCAGCCACTGCGCGCCTTTAACCTGGACGGATCTGGCAGCCTCTTTGGACGCATTCACCATCGGCGGAACCAAGAACGGCCTCCTGTTTGGCGAAGCTCTGGTCATTACCAACGACGCCCTAAAGCGGGACTACCGTTCACACATGAAGCAGCGCGGCGCTATCCTGGCCAAGGGCCGCCTGTTGGGGATTCAGTTCAAGGCTATTTTGGAAGAGGATCGCTACCTGAACAATGCCCGCCACGCCAACGACCTGGCCCAGACTATGCAGGCCGGCATCGAGGCTTTGGGTTACCCCCTGATGGTAAAATCCCCCACCAACCAGATCTTCCCCATCCTTCCCAACGAACTGCTTGAAAAGCTGCAGCCCCTGTATGGCTTTGAAGTCCAGCACCATACAGACGAAAACCACACCTGTGTCCGTTTCGTAACTTCCTGGGCCACGCCCGAAGAGGCCGTAACCGAGTTCCTGGAGCATCTCAAAAAACTGTCTGCCCAGGAAGAATAACCAAACAAAGCTGCAGCCGCCTTGCTCTCTTTCACAAGGCGGCTGCTTTTTTATTTCGTTTTTTGAAAAGCGAGCCGTTCCGAACTATCGGCAATGATGATCCGCCCGCAATAGGTAAATCCGCACTTTTTCAGTAGCGCCTGCATGGGCTGATTGTCCCGATGTGTGTCAACGCGAAGATTACCGCACTGTTCCATACACCATTGCAGACAAAAAGCACCCACACCCCGCCCCTGCTTTGCCACGCAAATCCGGTGCACCGTTCTATAGGGGCCATCTTTCAGCCAGGCTCCGTCATAAATAATCCGATAGGTGGGATCCTCGCCCTCCGTCAAAGAAAACACAGCGGCAATCGCACCATCATCCAAACAAACATAGCTGAAGCCCTGTTCTATTTCCCGGGCAATCAATTCCCGGGGCGGATAACCGTCGGTCCATTGATTCGGATTACCGCTGGTACGCATAAAGGCCCGGGCCGCCGCATAAAGAGCCAGCACTTCATCCAGGTCCTGCTGTTCTGTTTTCCGAATTTCCATTTGTATCCCTCCTTTACTGCCGGTTATTATAGCGTATTTGCGGTCATGAAACAAGCTGTTCCTCCGTTCATTCGACCAGCCCATTGTTCTGAATTCCGTTGCGCTTCAGCCCGCTTTTTCTCTGTTACCATTTTGTGATTTTTTGTCACTCTGACTTTGTTGCATTCATCTTTTCCCGGCCATATAATCGGGCTATAAAATAAGGAGGTTATAGATTGATGAAACAAACTCTGTATGCCGCGGCGGCGCTCACAGCGCTGACTTCCGCAGTTTTTTTAAGCGGCTGTGCCGGAACCCAAACAGCTCCATCTTCTGCAGAAAACGATATCCCCGATTATACGACTCCGCAAGCACAAATCGACTTAATGGTTGACAACCGAGACCTTTGGCTCGCATTGGCCGAAGAAGATGCATACGATGTGTGGGCGTATACCGTCACCGATTTGGATCAAAACGGCAGATTGGAACTGATTGCAGCAGCCATGGGTGGAACCGGTCAGTATACCTCCGCTTATTTTTATGAGGTCAGCGAAAGCTTTGACGCATTGGATCTCTGCATTTATGAAACTACCGAGGGCGATTCCCAGGCAGATTTGATCACCGACAGTGTGCCCGTCTACGAAGATCCCCAAACCGGAACCCTGTACTATGTATTTGATGACTTTCTCAAAAACGGCGCAGCAGAATACTACGAAAACAAACGCGCGCTTTTTTTAGAAAACAGCCAGGTCAAGACTTTGCCGCTGGCCCAGAAAACCACAATTTATGCCAGCGAAGGCGCCGAACCCCAAATTACCTGTTCAGACCAAAATAACGCCCCCATCAGCGAAGCAGAATATAACGCAATCGCAGCCACCGTGTTTGATGGTTTTGTTGAAAAAACGGCCGGCTTTAACTGGTATGAAAACTGGAACACATCCGAAGACGCCCCTGCATCCCTGGACGCAGACGCTTGGTCTGAACTTCTGTATACTTCCTACACTTCCTTCTCCCTTTCCTGATTTTGCAGCAAAAGGAGGGCGGGCGCTGCGGCGTCTGCCCTCCTTTTTTGTGCCATTTTTCATAAGCCCTTGACAATCGAACATTTATTCTATATAGTATGAATCAACATAATGGAACGTTTGTTTTCCGGAGGCGCTTATGGAACTGATGGATAAACTGAAAATTCTTGCCGATGCAGCAAAGTACGATGCCGCCTGCACTTCCAGCGGTGTGCGGCGCAGCTTTCAGCCGGGGCGCATCGGAAATACTACTTCCACCATCAACGGCTGCTGCCACAGTTTCTCTGCCGATGGCAGGTGCATCACATTGCTGAAAGTCCTGATGACCAACTATTGTATCTGCGACTGCAAATACTGCGTCAACCGCCGCAGCAACGATGTGCCCCGGGCCGTCTTTACGCCCCGGGAACTGGCAGAGCTCACCATCGGCTTTTTCCGTCGCAATTATATTGAGGGCCTCTTTCTTTCCTCCGGCGTCATCAAAAATCCGGATTACACCATGGAATGCATGATCCGCTGCCTGTCGATCCTGCGCCACGAATACCGCTTCAACGGTTATATTCACGCCAAGACCATCCCGGGAGCTGCGCCGGAACTGGTTCAGCAGCTGGGGCTGTTGGCAGACCGGCTGAGCGTCAACATAGAGCTGCCTTCGGAGCAGGGACTGGCAACCCTTTGCCCGGAGAAAAGCAAAGCGGCAA
>CALDMR010000168.1 GCA_937915065.1 uncultured Clostridia bacterium | reverse complement strand
ACAGAATAACGATCATATCGTCATGGCGTTCGACGAAGACATGAACCACGTTACAATATACATACCAGACGAAGAAGGAATATGGGAGCAAGTCCCCTTCAGCATGCCAGATGGACCCACAAGCGAGGAGTTTTCCGGTTTTGCGCGCCGGCATTTCAATGCTGCCGTCGGTGCAAACGATCGGAAAATAGGCGATCTGGAGCTTTGCCAAACCAACGCTGACGGCACAGCGACACTGTACGATGTAACCTATTCCGACGGACAGCTTTTGCTATATGAAGCCCCTGTACGGACAAAAAAATGGAAGTGACAAAACCGGCATCAATTACCATGACGAACGGGAATGGCGCTATGTACCGCCCCTGTCACAACTGGACACGGATATGCCCATGCTTTTGAACTGTAATGCGGATCCCGCTGTAAAAATTGAAAAGTACAATGCCGGTCTGCAACAGTGCCACGATGCGTGGCTGACGTTTTCGTGGGAAAATATCAAGTATATTCTGGTACCCACGGAAAGTGCGCGTAATACAGTCGCCAGAGTAATCATGGAAAAATGTCAAGCCACAAAGCTGGAAAAATATGAATTGCTGACGAAGATTGTGATTCTGGCCGAATGGAAGGAGGATGTCTGATGCTGGCCGATTTTGATGCTCTGATCACTAGAAGTAGCGCGGCGCATCCCGTTCCGAAGGAGGTGTTGCAAGCGTTGAACATGCAGTTTCCTGATAATTTTCCATTTCAATACGCTGATACAGGGAATGGAAAATGCCGGCTGATCCCGGTGAAATCGTTGGAGAATGTTGAAATGCGCATACAGGTAAAGGGTTTACGTATTCTCGACAAATTCCCCCCGGAGATCAAAACCCAAATGGATCTGCTGGACTATCTGTACCGCACTCAAACCTCCGTTCGTGGCGAAATCGTAAACGGAGAGCTCCCGCAGCTACTAATCAACGGCATTGCAGTGGATCTGTTGCACATGGAGAACGACGCTTTTGACGACACAAAGATTGAAGGGAATTTCCAAGTGCTGATTTCGCCCTCCCCCTTTCCAGAGCTCTCGCCGATACCGTTGGAGGCAGCCGGTTATACCATGGAGCTGCCTGCCAAGCGGGTTCCGTGCGCCGAAAAGGATACTGTGCGGATTCAAGCAGGAGGAAATCTTTGGGTTAAAGTGGATATGACCATACTGCTACAGGCGAAACGCTCCCACGCGAACTGGAATGTAGATTATAAAAAGTGCCGTTCCGTTCAAGAATATATTCAAGCGTTGAAAATGACAAACGCAATGGTTTCTGGACACGGGAAATTAATGCATATGCTATCGGAGCCCTCCGGCGAACAGCCGCCGCACGAGGAAGCATATATCGCGTTTTGGGAGAACGCCGCCAAAGTGGAAACGGTGTTGGGTGTATTCTTCCAGCCCGAATTTCATTTGCAGAACGAGGATGTATCGGATATCACGCGGCTAATGCGCTGTCTGGTCGAAAAGCGCCCCATGAAACGAACAACTACGGAGGGCAGTGACATTAAGCTGACGCTAACCTCAGATCCCGGGCCCATTCGGGACGCTTTGGGGCAATCCGCAGTGGTGAGCTATACAGAGGAAAACACATGGACTTTGCTGGGTGCGACCTTCCGGACTATTACGCTGGTATTTGTATTGGATGCCACATTTGACGAGATTATTGAAGAAGACACGGATCAGCACCAGTGCATAGTTTGTTTGAAACCGGCTGATGGAAAACATATGACTATAGCTTCCCAGGACTTTCTGAGCCAAGAATCCTTAAATCAGTTCAGCGAAACCTTCCCCACCCACGCGGCTCAGGTGGACTACTTCAGCCAAGCGACCACTCTGGGCGATGCGTGACGCCGCGGAGAAAAACAGAGCATGTACTGATGAAGAACTTGGCTTTGGAGGAACTGATAATGGACACAGAAATCTTATTTCCTGCCAACACAAACAGCATTGATGATTTGACAATCTTAGACTACACCGCTGAAGAAGCGCAAATCATTGTTTCTTACATTGAAATGATGCGCGCCCTTCAGGAAATCCATCAGCTGTTTGATGTCTTTCGGTATCATTTAAGCCGTTTATGTGCCATTTACGACTTGAATGCCAGTGATATGATTGTGCGAAAGATGCCTTATTTTGAAAACTATAGCGATCAAACGGAACTCAACGCGTTAATGATCAGCTACATAAGCTCTGGAAAAACACTAGTAGACGCCTTGCAATCTTGTGCGAAGGAAACTTATAATGGTGGAGATTTATATAGCACGTTTAGCAAGTTTATCTCGTCAATTTACGATACCTCTTTCAGCTACCGCTTTTTAACACGCTTACGCGACTTTTCGCAGCATGGCCATCTACCCGTCAGCATCTATGATGACAGGATGTGCTTTGATATTGCGCAGATCGCAAACACACCACATTTTAAACATAATAAATCTATACTGGAAGAAATGGGTAATTTCTGCACCGAACTGTTGGAAATTCAGAAAGTGCAGCCGCGCTATGTTTTTACACTGGCCGTCGCAGAATACACTGTGGCAATACACAAAATCTATTGCACCTTTTGGGAGGAAATGCAAAATTCATTCTCTGTTTCTGAAAAAACTTTGCGCGCATTGATAAAAACCTATCCAAACAGTATCATCCACAAAAACAGCGACATGGACGGATATTTCTTCTATATAGAGGACAGCGTCCTGCACGGATTCAATTCAAAAGAGGACAGCTTGTCCATGGTTTTAAACTACACAGAAGAAGCACGCCAAATCTGCGATTTGGAAGAGTTAGAACTGCAGGAATTCCGCAAGTCACTTAAAGTGAAAAAACTGAAATAATCAACATTTGGCAACATAGAGGCCTATCCGTCATACCTCTTGTTATCTTCTTCTGATTTGCGTAGCTTATTCCAAAGGATTAGATTTCCGCATAGAAATGCGGTCTGGAAATCGCCGCAAAGCCCTCTACTCCCGTTATCACCACATTGTTGGCACCGCTGGAACAATGGATCACCAGCAGGTTGCCGTT
This sequence comes from uncultured Clostridia bacterium, assembly GCA_937915065.1. Classification (GTDB taxonomy): domain Bacteria; phylum Bacillota; class Clostridia; order Oscillospirales; family Oscillospiraceae; genus Pseudoscillospira. The sequence goes on along the minus strand of CALDMR010000168.1, from coordinate 2,984 downwards.
CGTGTCCCAGCCTCCGACAATGCCGACATGGGTATCATCCGGGTAGAAAACCAGATCTCCAGGCTGCGCTTCATCCCAGCGAATCTCCGTACAATAAACATGCTGCATATGCGCTCCGCCGCCGTGTCCAATGACATACGCCCCATCTGTGGCGTTATAAAACACCCAATCTACAAAGCCGGAACAATCCAAACCATAAGGGCGATATGTCCCGGTAGTCGAGCTTCCTGCTGCCACCACTTTTTTTAGTTGTCCCCATCTGGAATCCCAGCCCAGGGTTAAAGATTTCCCGCCCCAGAAATAGTTGACTTTACCGACAAGAGAACACGCCTGCTCCACGACCATCCTGCGCGCCGGGAGCAAATCTTCCGGCAAGTTTTCCAACACTTCAGTCGCATCAGAATGAATATGAAATAAATCCCCAATCAATTGCTGGAGCAGTTCTCGCTGCTCCAGCAATTCATTCATGGCCGCAGTCTGCTGTGCAGCAAAGTGGTAGATGGGCGGCATATCTGCTGCGCTTCTGGGGGTGATTGTGATATGTAAGATCCGCTCAACCCACCCATCAGCAGAATCATCACCCGCATGGCGAATCACTTCCACCTCAGTGCTTATAAGATTCATGTCTGCGAAAACCGTTTGAAGCCGCGCAATGCGGTCTGCATCCAATGTTACCACATCAGCAGCATCTGCTTCATTGCTGCCGGCTACCTTAGCTGCAAACACCGCCAAAACATCCACCCAATCTGCCATTTCGCCCTGGATTGTCACTTCATCATAAGCGTCTCCCGCTTGCAGCGCCTCCAACCGGGTATGAAAGGCGTCGTTAAGCTGTGCTACTGCCGCAGATACCGGCACCGCCCCCGCTTCTGTACCCTCGCCCGCAAAAAGGATTCCAAACGGCGATGCGGCAATCCCACCAATGACTGCCACTATCAGAATTACAACGATCAGCGCCATACCACCGCCTGTAGCAACAATGGATTTTCCTGCAGCAACTACCGCCTTTCCAGCAACTGCCGCCGACTGAGCCGCCCACCGCCCCATTCGCTTTGCTGCTGCCTTCGTGTGGTTCGCGGTTTTCTTGACCATTTCCCGCTGCGCGCTTTTCTGTGCAGCTTTCCGCCATTGCTGCGCAGCGCCATGCTCCGCCAGGGTGCTCCCAGTCTGTCGTTTCAAATTCAGATCAGCTGCAACCCTTTCGCCTGACAAAAGATCAGATCTGCAGAGTGCAGCCTGTTTCGCGCGATCTTTCGGAATATTGTGCGTGCGATATAATCGCATGCTCCGGTTAAAGGCAGATCTATCCGACATCGCGCGATGCTTTTCTACAGCCGCTGCATTTTTCAAAAGCGGTTTGGCCTTAGCAAGTGGCGGGCCAGATTGTTCCGAACAAGCCGAATTGAACATTGTTTCTTTGCGAAACTCCCCACCTGTTTCAAAACGCTTTTTCTTTCGGCGTTGGTGAATACCCCTGCGTGCGCCTTCTGCCGCCGCTGCCATCCCATGTCTTTCTACGGCTTCCACGCGATCTGTTGCATATCGAACGGCATTCCTATTCTCTGGTTCCTGTTCTTCCTTCGACCCCTTACAGGATCGCAGCAGCATTGCATCAGCCATTCGGGGTGCATTACGCTGTTGAGCAGCCTTGGGCTTGTCCATAACAGGTTTGATCTTAATGTCCGGCATACTTCCTCCTTCAGTTTCTCCACCCGGTCAGTGCTCCCCCAGTTTGGTAGACATCAGCCTGTATAAATTAGTGTCTTTCGGTAATTCATTCGCAAAAGGTACAATGACGCCGCCCACTTTGATAAGGCCATGGCCCGCGGGGGCATTGCTGACATAATCCATCTGTGCACTTGATGTGCCCAACAGCCGCGACAACTCCTCGCGGTCTGTAGTTGCCTGGTTGAACATCAACAGGAATTCACTGTTGGCAAACATCATTCTTGCAGTATCGGACAACAGGCACTCTTCCACATTTTGTGTGATCCCGGTCAAAGTAGCTCCGTACTTCCGAAACCGTTTCCAGCATTTGTACAGAAATTCTCCGCTGTAATTGCGAATATTTGATCCTGTTCCGCTTCCGCCGCCTGCAAAGAAAAGGTAGATTTCATCGATATACACATGGGTAAATTTCCCCTCCTGCCGATTTTGGATCACACGGTTAAAAATAGCATCCAACATGACCAACAGGCCAATCGGTTTCAAATTTTCACCCAGATCCTGAAGATCAAAGCAGAGAATCCGATTTTTAGTGTCAATATTGGTTTGGTGGGCAAATACATCCAAACTCCCGGTGGTAAACAGTTCTAAAGCCAGTGCGATATCATGCGCTGCAGGCTCTTTCTGCATCATCAAGTCATGATGCAGATCTTTTAATGTATTGGTTATCTTCTGAATTTAGCGTTTGACGTTCCGAAGGAAAGCGAGGTGGCGGACAATGCCTAAAATGACGGTACGCGTTATTCTGAAAAGCGGCGTTGAATTCTCTATCAAGTGCGACAAATTCACGATTACGCGAAACGGCTTTCAACAGGTAACGGGATATAACATCGAAGGGATCACAGAGAACAAGCCCGTTTATTTGGACTTTGAGCAGGTGGCGGCAGTTGTCCGCGTATTCGCCGACGAAAAGCCGGAAACAGACGACGCGCCGGAAGAAAAGCGGCTTTTCACGGAAACGCCTATGAAATGCCCGTTTTGCGAAGGCGAAAACAATAATGCGCGGGTATACGAGGACAAGCAGAACAAGGAGTATTTCGTATATTGTCCGAAGTGCGGCATTGAAACGAAGGACACCTTCACCAGCAAGGCGAAGGCGGTAAAAGCCTCCACAGAGGGCAAAACGAAAAAGGTTACAGGAAGCGAGGTGGCGGACGATGAACAAAGCGCTTCTATCCTCTAAAAATATGTGCTGGTGTACGCCGCAAGACTTCTTCGACCGTCTGAACGAGGAATTCGGCTTCGTGCTTGACGCGGCG
>CALDMR010000167.1 GCA_937915065.1 uncultured Clostridia bacterium | reverse complement strand
AATGCAGCATTTTCCTGCGGCGCTATTGGTATCTGGACTCCGTCGACGCTATTGCCGGGCGGTTTGGCCTGCGCGCCGGGGCGGTGAAGACCCGCTTGAGCCGCACCCGGGGAAAGCTGAAAAAATATTTGTGGAAGGAGGGGTATGCGCTGTGAAACGGATCGATGAAACCCAACTCCTGCGGGCTGTGGGCGATGTGGGCGACGATTTGCTGCTGCGGGCGGAGCGGCCGGGGACAGCCCGGAGCCGCCGGCCCTGGCGGGGGGCCTTGGCGGCCTGCTTATGCCTGGTGCTGGTGCTGACCGCGGTTCTGTATTTGCCAAATTCCTTCCGCATGGGCAGCAGCGGCAATACAGCGGCGGAACCCGGCGCGGCGCAGAATGATAGCGCAGGCCACCCGAACTACGAACAGGGCCAACCGGAAGCGGGGCAGGAGGGCAGTGATTATGAAACGGCGGTGGACGCCGTGCCGGAACACGAGGGAGCCGAGAAGGGTGAAACGGGGCGGGAGCATCCGGAGCATGGAATGCAGGATGGTGCGGCCTGCTTGGCGGAGCTTGGCATCGGCGATGCGTCGGCCCTGGCGGCTGCGGCCTGCGGCGGGCGGTCTGTGCCTGCGGCGGATCTGTATCAGGCGCTGGCATCGGCGGCGGTGATGGATGCAGACCGGGACGGCGCCCCATTGCAGCTGACGGAACAGGTTACCCTGACGCTGGCCTCCGGCGCGGTATTGGAGGGCAGGGGCGACCCAGCGGCAGGTGTTTTGCAGCTGGGCGGCTACCATTTTTATCATTCGGACTTTTCGGTGCTGTTGAAAGGAGCGTAACCTATGAAGAGAAGAAAAGTGCTGGCCCTGCTGCTGACATTGCTGCTGGCCCTGTCTCTGGCTGCCTGCGGCCCTGCTGCCGCAGGAGGAACGAGTTCCCCGGAAGAGGGGAGCGCCGGTTCTGAAAAACCGGCGGCGCTCAAGCCCATGGTATTTGTAAATGGGGCCCTGTATTACAGTACGGGGCGGGAGAGCGATATTGCCGCCCGCTGCGGCGTGATGGACGGCGAGATCGACAAAAGTGTGGACAGCGGGGCCGTGCCCGCGGAGGAGGGGCAGTCCAATTTCGGCACGGGCTACGGCTGGCAGCTGGTGTCGGATACGGAGATCGATGTGTGCATGGACGAGCGGTGGATGCGCTTTGTCCGCAGCGACAAGTCTGCGCCTTTTGCAGAGCAGATAGAACGGTTTGCCTGCCAAACGGGGGCAGAGCTGTTGTCTGGCCGGGAAAACGGCTGTTACAGTCCTGTCAGCTTGTATTTGGCGCTATCCATGGCAGCCACCGGTGCGGCGGGGGAAACCCAGGCGCAAATGTATAGCCTGCTGGGAGCGGATGACACGGAGCGCCTGGCAGAGGATTGCGGTGCGCTGTATCAAAGGCTGTACCGCGATGAAAAGAACAGCAAGCTGTATTTGGCCAATTCGGTGTGGACACGGCAGGATATCACGCCCCGGGAGGATTATGCCGCCCGGCTGCGGGATGGTTTTTTGGCGGAGCAGTTTTCTGTTCCCTTTGACGCAAAGACCAATCGGGAAATGACCCAGTGGGTGAAAAAGCACACGCAGGGATTGCTAACGCCGGAATTTGATCACGACGCCCAAACGGTGGAAGTGCTGCTCAATACGATCTATTTCAAAGAAGCCTGGCAGGAGCCGTTTTTGAAGGGGGCCACCAAAGCGGGAACCTTCACAGACGGTGACGGGGCCGCCGTCGCTGCGGACTTTATGCATATTTCCACCCTGGACGGCGCCTATGCCGGCCAGGCGTATACCCGGGCGGCCCTGCCCTTTGCCGGCGGCGGAGAGATGATTTTTGTGCTGCCCGCGGAGGGGGAAACGGTGGATACTTTGATGAGCACGCATGGTTTGCAGAAGCTGCTGGACAGCGGTGCTGCGGGCCGGGAGAATCAGGAGCGGTCATACGAGATCCGGTGGAGTGTGCCGAAATTCCGCATGGGCGGCGAGCGCAATTTGATCCCCATGCTGCAAACTTTGGGCGTTATGGATGCCTTTGACCCGCTGCGGGCAGATTTTTCTGCTGCTTCAGATGTGGCGGCCTATATCAGTGCGGTGCGTCAGGGCACTTGTTTTTCCGTGGATGAGATGGGGGTGGAAGCCGCTGCCTATACGGAGATCAGTAAAAATGAATCCGCCATGATGGTGGATGAAACGCTGGAGATGAACTTGAACCGGCCCTTCCTGTATGCCGTGCGCAGCGGAGACGGCACGCTGCTGTTCATGGGTGTGTGCGCAAATCCTGGGGTGGAAGAGGTCTGCGGTTATCCCCGGGCGGATGCCGTTCCCCAGGGGACGCCTGTGAAGGAGTGATTGTATGAAGAGGCGGATTTTGCCCTGGCTTCTGGCGGGAAGCCTGATGCTGACGCTGCCCGGCTGCGGTGCCGGAGGCGCCGTTTTGGCGGGGAAATCCCCTGTTATGCCCGAATCCGCATCCTCTGCCGTGGAAGCGGACGAAAGGCTGACGGCGGTGCTGGCGGAGTTTTCCGCTGAGAGCGGCGAAGCGCTGCTGTTAGGCCAAGAGAACCTGTGCTATGCCCCGGTGAGTTTGTATTATGCCCTGGCCCTGGCGGGTACCGGCGCGGCCGGGGAGACGCAGCAGGAAATTTATGCTCTTTTGGGCTGTTCCGATGCGGAAACGCTGTCCGATGATCTGGAAACGTTGTACCGTGCGCTGTATCGGGATGAGAAGCACTGCAAGGTGTATCTTGCCAACTCTGTCTGGATGCGCGAGGGAGTGGCATTTTACGAAGGCTATACTGACAATGCGGCAAAGCGGTTTTATGCCGAGTGCTATACCATGAATTTTGACGCGCCCAAGGCTGGCAGGACCATTTCGGATTGGGTGAGCGACAAGACCAAGGGCCTTTTGAAGCCGGAGGTAACCCTGAAGCCCGAAACCATTGCGGTGCTGCTGAACGCAGTGTATTTCAAAGCAAACTGGATCGATGAATTCCAGAAAAAATACACGGAGCAGGCTGCCTTCACCCGGGCTGACGGCAGCGATGTGCTCTGCGATTTCATGCAGGACGGCCGCAGCGGCCGCGCGGTGGCGGCGGAGGGATATTGCCTGGCGGCCATCCCCTTTGACGGCGGGTTTGAAATGTTTTTTCTGCTGCCCGACGAGGGCGAGAGCATCGACGGTCTGGTGATGAGCCGCGATCTGGCGGAACTGCTGGACGAGAGCGCGGCGGAATACCGCATGGTGGAATGGCGCGTGCCGAAATTTACGGTGCAAAGTCAGCTGGATCTGGTGCCGGTGCTGCGAAAACTGGGCGTTGAACAGGCTTTTTCCGACACGGCGGCGGATTTCAGCGCCATGTGCGATGTGCAGCAGCTGGGCGGCCCCGCTTATATCGGAGCGGTGGAGCAGGGCGTTTCTTTTTCCATCGATGAAGAGGGGGCGGAAGCGGCGGCTTACACGGAGATTGCCGTGGGCGCCGGCAGCCCGGCGCCGCCGGAGGAAACCATCGTTATGGATCTGAACCGGCCCTTCCTTTACGGAGTTCGGGACGATCAGGGGACGATCCTGTTTCTGGGGCGCTGCGACGATCCTGCGGCGCGGTAAATATGGATAGCGGGCTACGGCCGGCGGCGGAGCAGACGCGCTCCGCCGCCGGTTGCTTATTTTTGAGCGCCATGCTATGATACACTCTGAGAAAAAAGCAAAAAATAGTTGTGACCGAAAGCGAACTTGAAACGTATTACAGAAAGAAGGGTGATGGAACATGCTGCTGTATGTGCCTGGGGAAGAAGATCCCATTGCAGCGCTGTATGACCGCTATGCCGATATGCTCTACCGCCTGGCCCTGTCCACCATGAAAAATCGGGAGGACGCGGAAGACGTGGTGCAAAGCGTGTTTGAAAAATATGTGCTGCGGCCCCACCTGTTCCTCTCCCGGGAGCATGAGAAGGCATGGATGCTGCGGGTGACCATGAACCAGTGCAAGGATGCCCTGCGCCGCCGCAATTTGCGCCAGGGCGCATCCCTCGACGAAGTGGCTGAGATTGGGGGGTGGGATCACCACAGCGAAGTGCTGGATCTTTTGGAGCGGCTGCCTGAAGAATACCGCGTGCCCCTGACGCTCTATTATTTTGAAGAATGCAAGGTCGAGGAAATTGCCGAAGCACTGCAGCTCGGCGCCTCGGCGGTGAAGATGCGGCTCAAGCGGGGGCGGGAGCTGCTGAAAAAAGCGCTGGAAGGAGAAAACAGCCATGACTGAAGAACAGGTGAAAAGCCAATACCGGGCGATCCATGCGCCGCAGAATCTGCGCGGACAGGTGCTGGCGGCCTGCGCCGCTGCCCGGCGGCAGCGCGCTGGGCAGCGAAAGAAATTTGCTTCGATGGCGGCCTGCCTGGCAGTAGTGCTGTGCTTATCGGTATACGGCCTGTCGCCCGTGCCGGCCATTGCCAGCGGCGGGCAGACAGTGGATCGCGGCGGCGCGGCGGTGGCTGCGGAAACGGTGGATCTGTTTGGCGGCACGCAGACCAGAACAGCCGCTGTGTTTGCCTTGGAACCCGAGGGCGGCTCGGAAATAGAGACATGTATCAGCCTTGCCATCGGCGGACGAACTGCTTTACTGGCAGATTCCCGGGGACAGCGCTGTGCTGACGGCCCGCGCAGGCCTGCGCGCTGTCCGGATCGAAGCTGTTCGCAGCGGCGACGGCTGGTCCCTGTCCTGCTGACGGATACTATTTCAAAAAAATTCTTAAGATCGGAACGAAACAACTATGCTTTTTTCCAGTATTCCTTTTTTGTTTTACTTTCTGCCCATTGTAATCGCGCTGTATTTTATAGTGCCGAAAGCGGGTAAAAATCTGGTGCTGCTGCTGGCCAGCCTGTTTTTCTATTGGTGGGGCGAGCCGCGCTATGTGATTCTGATGCTGTTTACCACGGCATTTGCCTATGTGTGCGGGCTGCTGATTGACCGATTCCGGGGCCGCCCGGCGGCCAAGGCGTTTCTGGCCCTTTCCGTGGTCGGTGAATTGGCGGTGCTGGGATACTTCAAATATGCAGACTTTTTCCTGGAAACGGTCAACACGGTGCTGAAAACGGAATTCCCGCTGTTGGCCATTGCGCTGCCCATTGGTATCAGCTTTTACACATTCCAGACACTGAGTTACACCATCGACGTGTACCGGGGCAATGTGGGGGTACAGCGCTCCTTTCTCAAGCTGGCCACCTATATCGCCCTGTTCCCGCAGCTGATTGCCGGCCCGATCGTGCGTTACAGCGCAGTGGAGCGGGAGCTGGCGCAGCGGCGCACGGGGATCGATGATCTGACCGCGGGGTTGAGCCGCTTTGTGATCGGCCTGTCGAAAAAGGTGCTGATCGCCAACCAGCTGGGCGCCCTGGCGGTGGCGCTGCGGGCTACGGGCGAAAGCTCTGTGCTGATGTACTGGCTGATTGCTGCGGCCTTTGCATTGCAGATTTACTTTGATTTTTCCGGCTATTCCGATATGGCCATTGGCCTGGGGCGGGTATTCGGATTCCATTTCCCCGAAAACTTCAACTATCCCTTTATTGCCCGCAGCGCCACGGAATTTTGGCGGCGCTGGCACATCTCCCTGGGTTCCTGGTTCCGGGATTATGTGTACATCCCTCTGGGCGGCAGCCGGGTGAGCAAGCTGCGGCAGATGGGGAATATTTTGATCGTGTGGCTGCTGACGGGCTTGTGGCACGGTGCGGCCTGGAATTTTGTGCTGTGGGGTCTGTATTTTGCGGCCCTGCTGGTGCTGGAAAAACTGGTGCTGAACCGCGTGCTGGATCGGGTTCCCGCTGTGCTGCAGCACGGTTATCTGCTGATCGCGGCGGTGTTCAGCTTTGCTGTTTTCAATGCCAACGGCCTTTCCGGCATGGTGTCGGATGTGACTGGCATGCTGGGCCTGGCGGGCGGCGGCCTTGTTTCGCCCCAGACGCTTTATTATCTTTCCAGCTACGCGGTGCTGCTGGTGATCGCGGCCATCGGCGCAACCCCCTGGCCGAAGCGCCTGGCGGAGCGCTTTGCAGCGGGCGCTGTCGGCGCCCGGCTTATGCCGGTGGTGCAGCCTGCGGTGCTGCTGGTGCTGTTGGTTGTGTGCACGGCGTATCTGGTGGATGGGTCCTTCAATCCCTTCCTGTATTTCCGGTTCTGATAGGAGGTTCGGTATGAATAAACAAATCATTACTTCTGTGGCCTTGCTGGGCGCTTTCGGCCTGGGCTTTTTGGGCTGCCTGTTCCATGCGGACGGTGAATGGTCCATGAGCGAACGGCGGCCGTTGGCCCAGAAACCTGCGGTCAGCGTGGAAACGCTGTCCAGCGGCAAATATATGAAAGACTTTGAAAGCTATTCCCTGGATCAGTTCCCTATGCGGGAGGCGTTTCGGGCGATCAAAGCCCAGGTGCAATATCATATTCTGAATCAGAAGGATAACAACGGCCTTTATATTGTGGACGGCAGTCTGTCCAAGCTGGAGAGCAAGCTGAGTGAAAAGAGCGTGCACAGTGCTGCGGCTAAACTTCAAAGCCTGCGGGAGCAGTATTTTGCGGACAGCCGGGTGTACTACGGCGTGATCCCCGATAAAAACTTTTACCTGGCGGAAGCCAACGGATTCCCGCATTTGGATTACGGGCGGTTGGATGCGATCCTGGCAGAGGATCTGGAGGATTGGACGCGGATCGAATTGAGCGATTGCCTGGATGCCGGGGATTATTATAAAACGGACTCCCACTGGCGCCAGGAAAAGCTGGAGCCTGTGGCCCAGCGGATCGCCGAGTCCCTGGGCGTCGGTGTGATGCCCTTCACCGCCTATGAAACCCATACCTTTGCGGACTTCCGCGGCGTGTATTGGGGCCAGTCGGCCCTGCAGCTGCCCGCTGAGCCGCTGCACTATCTGTCGAGCGACCTGCTGGAAGATTGCACGGTGCACCACTATGAAACCGGAAAGAAAACGGGGATTTATGAGCCGGAGAAACTGAACAATCCCGACCCTTACGATGTGTTCCTGGGCGGTGCGGATGCACTGCTGACCATTACCAATCCCAATGCGAATACGGATCGTGAGCTGATTTTGTTCCGGGATTCCTTTGGCAGCTCCCTGGCGCCCCTGCTGGTGCAGGATTATAAAACGGTAACGCTGGTGGATCTGCGCTATGTTTCCTCCCAGCTGCTGCCCCAATTCATTGATTTTCACGGCCAGGATGTGCTGTTCCTGTACAGCCCCTCGGTTTATAACAACTCTGCAATGCTGAAATAAAGGAAAAGCGCCGCCCGTATGGGCGGCGCTTTTTTCGGGGGTGGGAACCCGGGGATTCAGAACAGGGGCAAATCGCCGGTGATGGGGTCCACATCTTCGGGAAAACGGGGCTCCAGGGCCAGGCATGTGTAGGTGGGTTCGCCGTGAAATTCCGTCATGCCTGCGTCGCAGATCAGGGCGGAAATGATACCGGCTTCTTTGGCTTTGCGGTCGATTTCCAGCAGGGCGTCTTCAGAATCCACATACACGCAGATTTTGGCTACACCGTGGCTGAACCAGCCGCTCAGCGGCGTTTCCGGTTTGCTGCTTTCGCGCAGAGCTACGGCATCGCCGGCAACGCATACGTCAGCCAGCCGCTCTTCGTGGGCCAGGGCCATCAGAACGGCCTCCACGCAGGCGTGCCCCGCCTGGGCGGCAATTTTGCCCTTGCGCATATGCAGATCCCGCCGCACCACGATCATCTGTTTCGCTGTATACAATGAAGTCAGCTCCTTTTTCGATGTTTGCTTATGATTTTACCACAGTTCCGCGAAAATTTCACATGGGTTTCAAAAGACCGGGGTTCGGCTTGCGCCACCGCCGGATTTGTGCTAAAATCTACCTTGGTATCAAAGCAAAATGATGAATTTATGATATAAAAGGAAACGAATGAACTATGGAGATTACAGAAGGAGTGCGCTTTGACAGCCTCGGCCTGTCCGAGCCGCTGATGCGCGCAATCAGTAAAAAAGGCTATGAGGTATCCACGCCTATCCAGGCCGGTGCAATTCCTCCCATGATGGCCTGGAAGGATGTGACGGCCAAGGCGCCCACCGGCACCGGAAAAACCTTTGCTTTCGGCATCCCGATCCTGGAACACATTGATCCGGAGAGCGAGGAGATCCAGGCGGTCATTCTGGCCCCTACCCGGGAACTGGCCATGCAGATCACCGAGGAGATGCGGGAGCTGGCTGTGTTTATGGAGGGGGTCAAGCTCGTCTGCTGCTATGGCGGGCAGCCCATTGGCAAGCAGATCAACGCCCTCAAGCGCCATCCTCAAATCGTGGTGGCAACGCCCGGCCGCTTCAGCGATCATATGAAGCGCCGCACCATCAAGGTGGATGCGGTGCAGACCGTGGTGCTGGACGAAGCTGACCGCATGCTGGACATGGGCTTTATCCACGATGTGACCAGAATTCTGGACAAAATTCCCAACCGCAAAAACCTGGGGCTCTTTTCGGCCACGATTTCCCGGGAGGTGATGGACATCGCCTGGGTCTACCAGCGGGACGCCGAGGAGATCACGGTTCGGGCTGACGAAGTGAACAAACCGGACATTCTGCAATACCGGCTGGATGTGGCGCTGAACGAAAAGGTCGATGCCATTCTCCGCATTTTGAAAGCGGAGCAGCTGGAGCGGGTGGTGGTGTTCTGCAACACAAAGGGTTCTGTGGAGCGGGCCACAAAGTATCTGCAGATGGGTGGCGTGGAGGCGGAGTGCATCCACGGCGACATTCCCCAGGTCAAGCGGGAAAGGGTGATGCAGCGCTTCCGCGAAGGTAAACTGCGGGTGTTTGTAGCCACGGATGTGGCGGCCCGCGGCATCGATGTGGATGATGTGGACGCCGTATTCAACTACGATGTACCGGATGAAAACGAATATTATATCCACCGCATCGGCCGCACAGGCCGGGCAAAGCGCCACGGCGTGGCCTATACGCTGGTGTCAGACTATGGTGCCATGGTGCGGTTGGATGAGATCGCAAAATTCACCAAAAACACCATCGCGCCTGTGGAGTTTAACGCTGCGGGGCAGTTGGTGCCTGTCAAGAAAGGATGAGGAGCCTATGAAAAGATTGTATCGATCCCGAAACTCCTGTATCATTGCCGGCGTGTGCGGCGGTATTGCGGAATATTTTAACATCGATCCCAGCATCGTACGCATTATTGCGGTGCTGCTGAGTATCGGCAGTATCGGCACCGGCGCCATTGTATACTGTGTAGCTGCCATTTTGATTCCGAAAGCTTAAGCCATGAAGGCGAAGTTGAAGCTTCGGGCAGGGCGGGTCTGGGATCTGCCCCGGCTGCGGACATTGTGGCGGATGGGATTCCCGGGCGGCATCAGCGATGAGTACTTTTTTGCCCATTGTTTTGTGCCGGATCATGTGGAATCCAGTCTTGTCCTGTTGGAAGACGGCATGATTCAGAGCGCTGTGTATTTCCTGCCGACCTTTTGGTACGATCAGGATGATCGCTATATGCCTGTGCCCTGCTTGGTGGGCCTGTCCACTGCCAAGGATCGGCAGCACCGGCAATATGCCAGCTGGTTGGTGGAAACAGCCTGCGATTTTATGGTGGAAAAGGGCGCCGGAGGTGTGTGGACGCTGCTGCCGGATGACAGTTTGGAGTTGTTCTTTGCCATGCAGGGATTTTGGACGATGCCGGAGCGGGAGCGGTTTGCCCTGGAGCGCAGCGCGCTGCCGGCGCCCAGCGGGGAGATCCACCGGGTGGAGCCGGAGGATTATGAGCAGATGCGTGAGGTGCTGCTGCGGGGCAAAAACCATGTAGTGTCGGGCGAATTGGTGGCTTCGATTCAGCGGGATATGGCCGAGCGTAGCGGCGGGGGTATGTTTCTGATGGATGCAGGCGGTGCTCCGGCCTGCGCCGTTGTCACCCGGGCAGGAGTGGATGCAGAATTGCAGGAGCTGCTTTGCCCGGCGGAAAAACGGCCGGCAGCCCTGGCCTTGCTGGCGAAGGAATTGCCGGCGGAGCGCTATACCATGGGGACGCACAGCAGCCCCTGCGGTATGCTGCGCCTGATGAATGGCTTTGCCAAGATGGAGCAGCCCCAGGGATATCTGGGCTGCGGGCCGCTGTTGTAAACTGAAAACCGCCCCGGCTTTGCGGAAACGCAAGGCCGGGGCGGTTTTTTATGATCGCAGTCAGTGCAGAACCCGCACACGGAGGACACCCTCTACGGCTTTCAGTTCGTTTACCACATGCTGATCCACTTCCGTATTCAGATCAAACACGGAGTAAGCATATTCGCCGCGGGATTTGTTGGTCATATTTTCGATGTTGACCTGATCCTTGGCAAAAATGGGCAGTAGGGTGGTCAGCATACCGGGCAGATTGCGGTGGATAATGCAGATCCGGGTAATGCCGGTGCGGTCCAGATGCAGGTCTGGCAGGTTTACAGAGTTTTTGATGTTGCCGTTGTGCAGATAGTCGTCCATTTCCTCTGCGGCCATCAGGGCGCAGTTGGCTTCCGCTTCCACAGTGGTGCCGCCCAGATGGGGGGTCAGAATGGCGTTGGGTTCCTGAATCAGACGGGCGGTGGGGAAGTCGGCTACAAAGCGGGCCACCTTGCCGCTGTGCAGGGCGTCGATGATGGCGTCCTCGTCCACCACTTCGCCGCGGGCATAGTTGATGATGCGCACGCCGTCTTTCATTTTGGCGATCCGCTCGGCATTGATCATGCCGCGGGTTTCATCCGTCAGGGGTGTGTGCAGAGTGATGTAATCGCAGTTTTTCAGCAGCGTGTCCAAACTGTCCACCCGCTCCACATGGCGGGATACGCGCCAGGCGGCATTCACGGACAGGTAGGGGTCATAGCCGTATACCTTCATACCCAGATCCAGCGCAATGTTGGCCACCAGGGAGCCCACGTTGCCGGTGCCGATGACACCGATGCTCTTGCGGTAATATTCGGGGCCGGCAAACTGCTTTTTGATTTTTTCCATGGCCACTTCCACGGGCACATCGGGGTCATTATAGTTGTATACCCAGCGCATGCCGGCCATCAGATCGCGGGATGCCATGCCCAGGCCGAACAGGAAGAGTTCTTTCACGGCATTGGCGTTGCCGCCGGGGGTGTTGAAGACCACGATGCCGGCCTCGCTGCAGCGCTGCAGGGGGATGGAATTCACACCGATGCCTGCCCGGGCAATGCAGCGCAGGGAGGGGTTGAATTCGTAGTTGTGCATATTGGTGGCACGGACGAAAATTGCGTCCGGATCTTCCATGGTGTCGGAGATTTCATAGCGCTCCGGGGTCATGACCTGCATGCAGACAGGGGAGATGTGGTTGAGGGTTTTTACCTTAAACATGATTCTAAAAATCCTTTCTCAGATATGTTCTTTTTCAAATTTTGCCATAAAGTCCCGCAGGGCTTTCACGCCCTCCACGGGCATGGCATTGTAGATCGAAGCGCGCATGCCGCCCACCAGGCGATGTCCTTTCAGGTTGGACAGGCCGGCTGCCGCGGCTTCTTTGGCAAACTGGGCGTCCAGGGCCGGGTCGGCCGTGCGGAAGGTAACATTCATGCGGCTGCGGGCCGCGGGCTGGGCAGCGCCGCGGAACAGTTTGCTTTCATCCAGATAGTGATACAGGATGGCGGCCTTTTCTGTGTTGATTTTCTCCATTTCGGCCAATCCGCCCAGGGATTCCAGCCATTGCAGCACCAGGCCCAGAATATAAATGCACCAGCAGGGGGGCGTGTTGTACATGGAGTCGCCCTTGGCGTGGACGGCATAGTCCAGCATCACGGGGGTGTTTTTCAGGGCGTGGCCGACCAGGTCGCGGTGGATGATCACCACGGTGACGCCTGCCGGAGCCATGTTTTTTTGCGCGCCGGCATAAATCAGCCCGTAGCGGCCCACGTCGATGGGCTTGGAGAGAATGTTGGAACTCATATCGCACACCAGGGGCACCGCGCCGGTGTCCGGCACATATTGCCATTCGGTGCCAAAGATGGTATTGTTGGCACAGTAATGGAAATAGGCGGCGCCGGGATCCAGCTGCAATGCTTCCTGCTGAGGAATATAGGTGTGATTCTCGTCTGCGCTGGAGGCGGCCACGGTACAGGCGCCGAATTTTTGGGCCTCTTCATAGGCCTTGGTGGAGAAGTTGCCTGTTAGGGCGTAGTCGGCCCGGCCGGTTTCGCCCATCAGGTTCAGCGGCACCATGGAGAACTGGGTGGTGGCGCCGCCCTGGAGAAACAGGATCTCGTGGCTTTCCGGCACGTTCAGCACCCGGCGCAGCCGCCCTTTGGTTTCCTGGAAAATAGAGTCGAAGCTTGAAGATCGATGACTCATCTCCATCACCGACATACCGGACCTGTTACAGTTCAAAAGTTCCTGCTGGGCCTGCTGTAAAACGGGCAGGGGCAGCATGGAGGGACCGGCGGAAAAATTGTAAATGCGTTCATTTGACAACATGTTTCGACTCCTTTCGTATGAAATAAATAGAAAAGGGGCTGTCGAATGGCCCCAATAAATCCATATTTTAGCACAAGCCTTCGGGCCTTGCAAGGGAATCCGGGCACTTTCGTATGGTGATTTGCGAAAAGTTATGCTATACTGAACCATAGTCCGTCTGTGGCGGAAAGATGCGAGAAATATGTGCTTGGCAGCGGCTGGGCCGGAAAGGAATCAGGATGAATCAGGAATTGCGGAACAGGGCGCAGTGTTATCTGCGCCAAAAGACCGATCAGAATATCAATTTGCTGGCGGCATTGCAGGATGGGATCGCCCGGGTGATTCTGGCAGAGGAGCGGGGCTGCCTGCTGTGTACCGGCGGGGAGATTTGGCAGATTGCTGCGGCAGATGCGGAAACGGCGCTGCGCTTTTTGGATCGTGTTCCGGCCGGGACTGCCATGTTGGAAGTGCAGGAGATCTCCCAGGCGGATGCGGTGGCGGAGCGGTTTCAGCCCCGCTGTATCGAGTTTTATCACAATGCATGGTATGCCGGCGGGGATATCCAGTTGCCTGAAATCGGCGCGGAAGCGCGCCTTTTAACGGCGGAGGATGCGCCGGTGCTGGCCCGGTATTACCATTTGCCGGGGGCGGATGCCGGAAAGCCGGAGGAAACAGAGGCGTATCTGCGCAGCAGGGCCGGAGCGGGGACGCTATACGGCGCCTTTTTGGACGGGAAACTGGCAGGGTTTGTGGGCACCCATGACGAGGGATCGATTGGTGTGCTGACGGTGGTGCCGGAATTCCGCCGCCGGGGCCTGGGAACCTATTTGGAGTGCCTGGCGATCCGCAAGGCGCTGGAACGGGGGGATCTGCCCTTTGGTCAGGTCGCGCCGGGGAACGAGGCCTCGCTGGCCCTTCAGCGCAGTTTGGGCATGACCATTTCCCGGGAAATGGTGTGCTGGATGGATCGGTAAGATACAAGAGAAAAGGGTAGGGATGCCGATGGCATCCCTACCCTTTTTCCGTATGTTAGTTAAACTGGACGATCTTATGGGCCAGGCGGTAGCCCTTCAGTCCCAGGGCGCGGCCCAGATGGCCGGGGAGATTGATGCCCACATTCAGAATGTTGCGGCGCATCTTCCGGGCCATGGCCGGATGGCTTTGGTAGCAGTGGGCCCACATGGCTTTCACCTGTTCCTCGGCTTCGTTTGTGCGGTTCAGGCGGGTGAAAGCGGAAGCGATCACCAGCATAAAGCTGGCCTCATGGTACATGTAGCGGCCTAATTTCGGGCTTTCGCGGGAGATCACATCCAAATCGTGGAAATCAAAGATACGCTGGGCGATTTCGATCTGGTGCCCGCAGCGCTTCATCATTACCTGTTCGGATACCGACTGGCCTTCGCGGCCAATCAAATAGCGGTAGAGATCTTCGTTCAGATAGATCAGCTTTTTGGTCAGCGGCAGGGGCGCATACACAAACAGATTATCCTCGTAGAAAATATGCTTGGGCAGCACGATGCCGCTCTGGCGCACGATTTCGGTGCGGTAAATGGCGGAGTGCAGGGTAAGGTACTGATCCGGACGGAACGACCGGGTCTCTTCCCAGCCGATGACCTGATTTTCGGGGAACACATTTTTGTAGCGGATGGTGGACAGCAGGCTGCGGTCCTCGTGCTCATATACATAGTTGCAGACCATCAGATCCACGCCGCCTTCGGCCTCCAGCTGCTCCAAACGGTTGAGCACATGCTGCAGCGCCACAGCGTTGACCCAGTCATCGCTGTCCACAACTTTGAAATAGGGGCAGGTGGCGTGTTTGAGACCCTGGTTGATGCCCTCGCCGTGGCCGCCGTTTTCCTGGTGGATGACCCGGATAATATCGGGGTGCTTGGCGGCATAGGCATCGGCAATGGCGCCGGAGTTGTCGGTGGAGCCGTCGTCAATAATGATGATCTCCACGCGATCCCCGCCGGTCAGCAGGGAATCCAAACAGATATGCATATAGTCTGCAGAGTTATAACAGGGAACGGTAAATGAAATCAGTTTCATGCAAGAAATCCTTTCAGGATGCGTTCTTCAGCCTCTTCCTCAGTCAGGCCCAGGGTCATGAGCTTGAGCAGCTGGTCGCCGGCAATTTTGCCGATGGCGGCCTCGTGGATCAGCTGAGCATCCGTATTATTGGCGGTCAGCGCGGGGATGGACTGCACCTGGGCGCTGTCCATGATGATGGAATCGCACTGCACATGGCCGAAGCAGGAGCTGTTGCCCACCACGGTGGGGTGAAATACCTGGCGGGAGCTGCCCTTGGCCACGCTGCGGGAGGTAACGCGGCCCTTGGAGTCGGCGCCGTTGAGGACGATGTCCATATCGGAGTAGGCGCTTTGGCTGCCGTGGGTCAGCAGGCGCTCGGTTACGATGGCTTCGGAACGGGCGGCGCATTCAAAACGGGTGTAGCGCTTGGTGGAATCGATGCCGCCGATCTGCGCTGTATCCATATGGATGGAAGCGCCCTCGTCCAGGTAGACGATGGTTTGGGGGTTCATCACATTCTGGCCGGTACCCTCGCCCTCGCCGTAGTGCTTTTCCACATAATGCACCCGGGAATTTTTGCCGATGTGAAAGGTGTGGACGCCGTCGTGTTCGGTTTTGCCGCAGCCGCTGTTGTGGATGCCGCAGCCGGCCACGATGGTTACATCGCAGTCCTCGCCCACATAGAAGTCGTTGTACACCGCGTCAGTCATGTCGGTTTTTGTCATGACCACGGGGATGTGGCAGGTTTCGCCCTTGGTGCCGGACAGGATGCGGATATCAATGCCCTGATGTCCGTCGGTCCGGGGGTCGATTTTGATGTGTTCTGTACTCACGCGGGCAGCGCAGCCGCCGTTTTTGCGGATGTTGAAAGCGCCCACAGGCTTGCCCAGCATATCGGCGATCTTGCCGAGCAGCTCGGCATCCACTTCATCGATGTTGTTCAGTTCTTTGCTCAGTTCGCTCATCTGATAGAACACTCCCTTTCAAGGGCACAGTTGCCCATGGTGTCGGCCAAAATCAGGGGCAGGATGGCGTCTTTACTGCCGCGGTGGCGGATAGAGCCGTTGGCAACGACAATGATTTCGTCGGCCAGGCCAATGATGCGCTCCTGGTGGGAAATGATGATCATGGTGGCTTCATGCTTCTGGTGCAGTTCGCCGAAGGTTTCTGTCAAGCGGGCAAAACTCCACAGGTCGATGCCTGCTTCCGGCTCGTCATAAATCATCAGGGAACTTCTGCGGGCCAATACAGTGGCGATCTCGATGCGCTTAACTTCGCCGCCGGACAGGCTGGCGTCCACCTCGCGCTCCAGGTAATCGTTGGCGCACAGGCCCACCTGGGTGAGGTAGCTGCAGCAGGTGCTTTTGGGCAGATGCGGATCCCCTGCGGCAATGCACAGCAAGTCGCGCACCTTCAGCCCCTTGAAGCGGGGGGGCTGCTGGAACCCATAGCTGATGCCGAGGCGGGCGCGCTCGGTGATGCCCATATGGGTGATATCGATCCCGTTATACAGGATCTGGCCCGAAGTGGGCTGAATCAAGCCCATGATCGCCTTGGCCAGGGTCGTTTTGCCGCCGCCGTTGGGGCCGGTGAAAACAATCAGCTGCTTGTCTTCGATGGTCAGGCTGATATTATTAAGAATAGTAGTTTCCGTGCCGTCATCATTGCGGACGCGGTAACTGAGATTTTTCAGTTCCAGCATAGAACGGTCTCTCCTTTTGTACTTCATAGCGATGGGACAATCGGGGGCAAAAAAAGAATCCTCTAAAGTACATATGATACCAGAGGACAACAAAAAAAGCAATTATTTCTTCTTTTAGTTTTTCTTGTGTTTTTTTAGATATGCAAAAGAATTTTGCAAACCAGACCGGCTCCGGACAGAAGCAGTTTGTTCCTCCGTCCGGGGGGCATATCTGGCGGTTTGATTTACACAAAACCGTTTCCCTGTGCATAGAATGCCATGGAAAGGAAGTGTTATGCGATGGCAAATGCAACACATTCTGGAATCGATCTGTTGGAGGCTCCGCCGGATTATGCCAGGTATGACCGAATTTGGCAGCGGGTAGCGCCGGCGATGAACCCCTACCCTGCGGTGCGTGCCGGCCAGGCCCTATCGACGCCGGAAGGAGCGGCGGAAATGCAGGCGCAGCCGGATCAGGAATCCCTGCGCCAGGAACTGGCGCTGCCCGGCGCACAGGCAGATCCCTGCTGTATGGGGACAGAAGCCCGGGAACTGGCGGCAGTATTGGATGGATTTGGGCAGGAAGCGCTGGCGGACGGCGCGACCTACCGGCAGCTGGCCCGTTTTGCACCAAACCGAATGGCTGCTGCCGGGCTGCGGGAGCTGGGCCGCGGGGCAGATCAGCGGGGACGGGAATTGGCGGCAGCGTATTTCCTGATCACCGGGGAGCAGAAGCAGCCGGCCAGCGCCTCGGTGATTCTGCCCCGGCTGCCGTATCGGGAATTGCTGCGGGAGCGCTACCACGGGGCTGTTTGCAGCGCTTTTAACTATGCCCGCGCCGCTGACGCCACGCCGGATCCCTGCTTGCAGCGCCTGCTGCATCGGTTCAGCGAAGAGGAGTACGCTGCTTCCGAACGGCTGCTGCGCTTGCTGGCCCAAATCCAATAAGGCGTTGCAATTTTGCGGGGAAGGAGTATATAATAGGGTCAATCTATCTACATAAGAAATGAGGCGTTTTTCATGAAACCTGCTCTTTCCCGGGAAGCGGCGCTGCAGCTGCTGCAAACATATAACCGTGAACCCTTTCACTTGCTCCATGCTTTGACTGTCGAGGGCGTGATGCGCTGGTATGCAGAGCATTTGGGCTATGAAGACGAGGCGGATTTTTGGGCCATGGCAGGACTGCTGCATGACATTGATTTTGAGCGCTGGCCGGAAGAACACTGCCAAAAGGCGCCGGAGCTGCTGCGGCAGGGCGGCGTGGACGAGGCGATGATCCACGCGGTCTGCAGCCATGGCTACGGCCTTTGTTCCGATGTGGTGCCGGAGCATCAAATGGAAAAAGTCCTTTTTGCCTGCGATGAGCTGACGGGGCTGATTGGCGCCGCCGTTCGTATGCGCCCCTCCAAAAGCGCCCAGGATCTGGAAGTTTCCAGCTTGAAAAAGAAGTTTAAGGATAAAAAGTTTGCAGCGGGATGCTCCCGGGATGTGATCCGCCAGGGCGCGGAGATGCTGGGCTGGGAGCTGGATGAGCTCATGGAAAAAACAATTTTGGCCATGCGCTCCTGCGAGGCGGCAGTCAGCACCGAAGCGGAGGGATTGAGCAGTGGCCAAGGATAAGCAGCCCTTTGCCCGGAACAAGCATAAAACGGACATTGTGGCATATCTCACCTTGATCGGCTGGCTGATTGCCTGGTTTCGGGGAGACCGGGAGGGTTCCCGCTTACACCTGAACCAGGCTTTGGCGCTGCTGCTGGCGGATTTGGGGATCAATGTGGTTTTTGTCCTGGCGACTTACACCAATGTGGCTCCGGCAGCGGTGATGCTGCGGGGCCTGTGCGGTTTGCTGAGTTTCTGCGTGGCTGTGCTGTGGGTGCTGGGCCTGGTGCGGGCCTGCAAAGGCAGCGAACAGCCGGTGCCGGTGCTGGGCGAGGTGCAGCTGTTGAAAAAATGAGGGAATAAAAGAAACGCGGTGGGCGGCAGCACACCGCGTTTTTGCTTTGGGAAACAGGCGAAAGGATAAGAATGCTGCGCTGTGTAAGAACGGAATAATATTAGATTATGGCGGTTGTTTTATTCTCTGTTGGTGGTATAATCATTTTGATAAAAGGATAGCAGTGAAAATGGAAGTAGTTAGAAAGGAGATGACGTTAGATGGCGAATTATTACGGTATGTATCGGAATTTGGAAAGCTATCTGCGGCACTATGAAAAAGAAAAGTGTGGGGCGGAATCTCCTTATGAGCAAATGCTGTATATATTGGAACTGCCTTATAACGATTTAGAAAATCGGGATGCGTTTCTTTCTGCATTGAAAGAAACGATTACGGAGAATGAAGCTCGTATCTGGTGCCTTTGCCCTGATTTTACCTACGAACCTGAACAGGCAAAAACGGCGGAAGAGATTGCCCTTTCGGTGCCGGAAGATCTGCGGGCGCAGACGAAAGCGTTGTTGACAAGCCTGGCAGAAAAATACTTTTTATATACGATAGATGCATCCGATGGGACGGTAAGGTATTGCCGAACCTACCTTTTTTATTTGGTTTATGAGCACGTTTTTGCACCGGATAATTCAGCGCTCACAAAAGTATGCCTGCAGTGGTGGGAGGATATTCGAAAGGGAGACAGCGCGCAGCTGCGCGCTGTAGAGACAGAATATCGCGTGCTGCCCCATGAAGGGGTGCTGACAGGACAGCAGAAGTATGGCAAGATCTCTATGCAGGTGGAGATCCCCGATACCAGGATGGTGCTGGATATGGATTTGGCCAGTGCTGTTCTGCGAAAATGCCGAAGCATTACCGCGATCGACTGCATGTGCAGAACTGCGCAAGATGTGTTGGGTCAGCGCCAATGTGATGCACCTGTGGAGGGGGTGTGTCTGCTGCTGAACCAAGCGGCAGATAGTGTTATCGCGGCGGGCTATGGCCCTGCACTGACGGTGGAAGAAGCAGAAAAAATCCTGCGCCGCTGCCGTGATATGGGATTGGTGCAAACGGTGAGTGATGCTGAGCACCCGCTAAGCCTTTGTAATTGCTGCAGCTGCTGCTGTATTTGTATGCAAACCATGCAGCGTTATGAAGATGTGGTATGCAAAGCCTCCCGGTATTTGGCGGATAGGACGGCAGAATCCTGCATAGGCTGCGGCATCTGTACGAAGGCGTGTCCCATGGGCACCATTGAGATGCAGGAAGGACGGG
The DNA here is from genome assembly GCA_937915065.1 of uncultured Clostridia bacterium. Classification (GTDB taxonomy): domain Bacteria; phylum Bacillota; class Clostridia; order Oscillospirales; family Oscillospiraceae; genus Pseudoscillospira. The sequence goes on along the minus strand of CALDMR010000167.1, from coordinate 3,367 downwards.
CCATAGTGCATAGCCGCAATTGCATAGGCTGTGGCCTGTGCGTTAGCCGCTGCCCTGCGGGTGCGCTGCGCTTGGAAAGACGCCCAGGGGCCAAAGACCGGCCCGGACGTGAGCGCTGCGAAAGGATGTACATCTGACTGGAGGGAACTATGCACGAAACATCGTTGATCCAATATACGTTGGATGCTGTGGAGCGCCGTGCTCTGGTCATGGGGATACATCATGTGAAACGGATTTATCTGATTGTGGGTGATTTACGCGGCGCGCTGCCGGAGTTGATGCAGTATGGTATTCAGATTTTAACTCGCAATCGTCCGCTGTTTTCCGGGGTGGTGCTGGAAATTGAAAACCGGGCTGTGGTGCTGCGGTGCAACTGCTGCGGAAAGAAATACACTGTGAAAGAATTTCGTGGTGTGGTATGTCCGAATTGTGGTGCGCCGGAGTACAGTGTGGTTCAAGGCAATGAGCTGTATATCGATTCCTTTGAAGGAGAATAGAGTTTATGAAAGTATATATGGAGCAGGAAATTCTGCAGGAAAATGTGCACCAAGCAGAACAGAACCGCCTTTGGTTTGGAAAGACATTGGTGGTTAATTTAATCGGATCCCCCGGCTGTGGAAAAACGACACTGCTGGAAAAGACGCTCTCTGCGCTGCGGGAAGAGTTTTGCATGGCTGTGATCGAGGGAGATATTTATACGACCAAAGATGCGCAGCGCATTGAAGCTTGTGGTGCTCCGGTGGTGCAGGTGAATACGGCTGGCGGCTGTCATCTGAGCGCGGAAATTATTGCAAAGGCTGCTGCGGATCTTGAATTGGACAAGATGGATATTCTGTTTATTGAAAATGTGGGTAATTTAGTGTGCCCTGCAGAGTTTGATTTGGGAGAGGATTGTAAAGCAGCGGTGCTCAGCATTGTGGAGGGGGATGATAAGCCGGCAAAATATCCCCTGCTGTTTCAGGAGGCTGGTGTTGTGCTGCTGAATAAGTGTGATTTATCTCCGTATACAAATTTCAATTTGGAGAGTGCGCTGGCGGATATTCGGGGACTGAATACCTCTGCGCCGGTGATTCAGCTGGCGGCAGTTAAGGGCGATGGCTTGGGGGCTTGGTTTGATTGGCTGCGGATGTCCGTTGCAAAGAAGCGTGCGGCTCTAAAATAATGTAAAAAAATGGTGTGCTGCGGCGCGCCATTTTTTTAATTCCATAGACAAAACCCAGTAAACAGGGTTGCAATTTCCGAATAGTTGTAGTATCATCTAATTTAGTTGATGCTACAACTTTTTTGAGAGGAGAGGGTGCTTGTGGATGTTACGCAGCGCAAGATGACGAAGATTGCCCGGGAGGTCAATAAGCTCACTGTGCGCACCATGCGGGAGACCGGCATTGGCACGGGAGAATTTGACCTGATCCATACTGTGCGCCACCAACCGGGGATTTCCCAAAAAGAAATCAGCCGGCTGCTGAACATGGACAAGGGGGCGGTGGCCCGCCGGGTGGCCAGTTTGGAACAAAAGGGGTATCTGGTGCGCAAGGCCGACCCGGAGGATGGCCGCAGCCAACAGCTTTATGCCACAGCGCAGGCGGAGACCCTGAAAAACTCCAAGGCTGCCATTGAAACGGTATTTTACGATTGGCTGCTGGAGGAGCTGGACGAAGAAGACCGGCAGACCTTTGTACGCATTCTGGATGGGCTTTATCTGCGCTCCAAGTGGGAGAGCCGCAGCGGCTTTCCCCATGTGATACCGCGCCTGGAAACGGAAGGGGATGAAACACCTTGAACAAGGGAACTCCGGCGCCCTCCGGCAAAAGCAATGCCGTGATCCTGGCGGTGGTCATGTTCGGCCTGGTGAGCTGTTTCGGCGATGTGATTTATGAGGGCGCCCGCAGTGCCAACGGCCAGTATTTCAGCCTGTTGGCGGTGAATGCCACGGCGGTGGGGGTGCTGTACGGTGTGGGCGAATTCCTGGGCTATGCCCTGCGGTTGGTGTCCGGCAAACTGTCGGATGCCACGGGCAAGCACTGGGTTTTGATTTTCATAGGCTACGGCGCATTGATCACTGTGCCGCTGATGGGCATGACCCGCAGCATTCCTATGCTGTTTTTCCTGTTTCTGATTGAGCGCATTGGCAAGGCCCTGCGCAATCCGCCCAAGGATACGATTTTGTCCCAAGTGGCGGAAAACCGCGTGGGAACGGGCTTTGTCTTTGGTTTGCAGGAAGCGCTGGATCAGTTGGGCGCTTTTATCGGCCCGATGGTGTTTACAGTGACCTTCCTGCGTATGGGACGGCAGGATCTGGAAAGCTATCAGATGGGCTATCGGCTGCTGCTGGTGGCTTTTATCCTGCTGATGGCGGCTGTGTTTATCGCCTACCGCCGCATTTCCAAATATGAGCTGGTACGGGTCGGGGAATCCATTCACCGGGAGAGCGATCGGCTGACCCCCATCTTTTGGGTGTACTGTTTGTTTGCGTTTTTAGCTTCTTTTGGTCTGGTGGCCTATTCCATTGTAGGGTTTCACTTGAAAGCCGGCGGCGTGCTCCCGGATGCGGGCATCACTGCCTTGTATGCTGTGGCAATGGTGGTGGATGCAGTGATGGCGCTGGTCATTGGCCACATTTACGACCGGATCAAGCAGCGCACGGGCAATCGCCGGGCGGGGCTGCTGACTCTGGCCTTTATTCCGCCGGTGACGGCGGCGGTGCCCTTCCTGGCGCTGGGGCATAGTGCCGGAGGGGCGGTGGCGGGCCTTGTCCTGTACGGCATCGTATTGGGGACCCATGAGACCATCATGCGCTCTGCCATTGCCGACCTGACGGCGTTTCACAAGCGGGGAACGGCTTACGGTATATTCAATGCGATCTACGGCCTGGGCCTGTTCTGCGGCAGCGCAGTGATGGGGGCGCTGTATGACCATGCTTCTGTGGCGGCGATCTGCGCCGTGGTTTTGGTAGCCGAGGGGGCGGCCTTCGCCGTGTTCCTGCGGCTGAAAAAAGAGGTATACAGGACGGACGCGGTGTGATCGCAAGGAAAGGAAAAAAGGATCTGCGGAACATGGTTTCCGCAGATCCTTTTTGTGCAGTTCTGTTATTCGCTGGGCGTGAGGAGCAATGTGACGCCTGAAACGCGCAAAACGGTGCCCTCGGGGAGGGAGACATTTTGATAATACTGGTCACAGAAGCTGAAATCTTCGGCTAACCGCCAGGTAGTGCCCATCACATCGGAGATTCCTTCTTCATAGGGGTTGCTGCTTTCCACATTGCCGACACCGTCGGTGGCGGTAAAATCGTAAACGCCGGCGGGGAAATCCTGGCCCGCGGTGTAGATACCGGCAGTCAGGGGGACAGATTCCGTAATCTCCTGGTTGC
>CALDMR010000166.1 GCA_937915065.1 uncultured Clostridia bacterium | reverse complement strand
CGTTTCGCCGGCCAGGCGCAGCGCAGCGCAGCCGCAGTACGGCGGGCAGCCCGTCTCCTAAGCGATTCTTTCGCCCCTTTCTGATCGCTCAGAAAGGGGCCGCCCGTCCGGGGCGCGCAGCCCCGGCCTAAAGGGTAATGCCCGCGCAATAATAAAATCAAAAACAAAGCGCGCCCGCCCGCGGAAAAATAAAAAAGGGTCGGGGGCGTGCAGCCCCGGAGAAAGGGGGCGCTGTTCTAATCCGCGGGCCCCGCGCATAGGATGCTCCCAAGGTGGTGGGGAAACAATGATCATCCATGTGGTAAAGAGCGGCGAAAGCCTGTATTCCATTGCGCGGGATTATGGGGTAAACCCGGCCCAGATGGCGGCGGAAAATGGGCTGTCCATGGAGGAGGCCCTGGTGGTGGGGCAGACCGTGGCGGTACAGTTTCCCGATGTGGTACATATTGTGCGGGAAGGGCAGACGCTGTACCGCATTGCGGAGCAATACGGCACAGATGTGCTGACACTGCTGCGCAATAACCGCTGGCTGCTGGGGCGGACGACGGTATACCCGGGGGAGGTGCTGGTGGTGTCCTACTTTCGCCATCCGGCGGGACGCCTGTCGGTCAGCGGGTATGCCTATCCCACCATTGATCCCGTGCTGTTGCGGAGCACGCTGCCCTATCTGACCCGGTTAACGCCCTTTACCTACGGCCTCACCCGGGAGGGACGGCTGCTGCCGCCGGAGGAGGGGTGGATGCCCGCCCTGGCCCGGGAGTACGGGGTGACGCCGATGCTGCACCTGTCTGCCATGACAGAGCAGGGCGCCTTCAGCAATGGCCGCTCCGGCATGGTGCTCCGGAATCCGGCCCTGCAGCGGCAGCTGGCCGGGGAGGTGCTGGATACCCTGCGGGCCAAGGACTATGGGGGCGTGGATCTGGACTTTGAATTTCTTCCGGCGGAGGAAGGCAGGCTTTACGCCGATTTTGTGACCCTGATGGGGGAGGTGCTGCACCCCTATGGCTACCGTGTCGTCGTGGCGCTGGCGCCCAAAACGGCGGCGGATCAGCCGGGATTGCTGTATGAGGGCCATGACTACGGCCTGCTGGGCCGGGCGGCGGACAGCGTTTTTTTAATGACCTATGAGTGGGGATACCGCTATGGCCCGCCCATGGCGGTGGCGCCGCTGCCCAAAGTGAAGCAGGTGCTGGATTATGCGCTGACGGAGATCCCAGCGGAAAAAATTGCCCTGGGCATCCCCAATTACGGCTATGACTGGCCCCTGCCCTTCCGGCAGGGGAGTACAGAGGGGCGCTCCCTGTCTCCGGTGGAGGCGGTGGCCCTGGCCCGCCGCTACGGCGCGGCCATCTCTTACGATGAGCAGGCCCAGGCGCCCTGGTTTCGCTATTGGGATGGGGCGGGGCGGGAGCATGAGGTGTGGTTCGAGGATGGGCGGAGCATCCGCCAAAAGCTGCTGCTGGCCGTCGGGCGGAGCCTGGGGGGCGTGGGGTATTGGAACCTGGATCGGCCCCATCCCCAGAACTGGGTGGTGCTGAACGCCCTGGTGGATCTGGAAAGTTGAAAAGGAGGGGGAGGCCCCTCCTTTTTTGTTGTGAAGAAACTGTGAATTTCATACAATCAACCTTGACTTTTTTTGTGAGAAAGCTATAATACTTACTGCGCTAATTTTTAGCGCGGTAAGTATTATAGCGGAGGTGAAGCCGGATGTGCGGCAAGGATGGGGAATATGTGGGCCATCTGCTGGCCCGGTGCGGACAGCTGTGCAAGCAGCACATGGATCAGAACCTGCAAAACTACGATGTGACCCAGGCCCAGGCCCATGTGATCTTATATCTGATCGAAGCCGAACAGCAGGGAGAAGTGTATCAAAAGGATCTGGAAAAGCGATTCCGTATCAAAGCGCCCACGGTGAACGGCATTGTGGAGCGATTGGAGGAAAAGGGGTTTCTCACCCGGGCGCCCGGCCAGCGGGACGGCCGCTGCCGCCGGCTGCATGTGACAGAAAAAGGGCGGCAGCTGGAGCGGGAGATCCACCAGCGGATCGCTGAAACAGAGGCGCTGATGGTGCAGGACTTTACGGAGGAGGAGCGGCAGATGCTGCGCTCTTTGCTGCGGCGGCTCAGTGCAAATCTGAAAGAAGGAGAACGGGAAGTATGATCAAACGCTTGTGGCCGTATTTGCGGCCCTATCGAAAATGGTTTGCCCTGGGCATTTTCTGCTCGGCGGCGGAGGCGGTTTTTGAACTGCTGATCCCCCTGGTCATGGCGAAGATCGTGGATGTGGGCATCCAGACGGGCGACGGCGCCTATACGGTGCGCATGGGCGTCCTGATGGTGATCATGGCGCTGATTTCGCTGACCTTCGGCATTTGCAGCGCCTATTTTTCCGCCTATGCGGGCCAGGGCTTCGGCGCGAACTTGCGGGCGGCGGAGTATGAACACATCCAGGAGTTTGCGTTCAGCAATATCGAGCGCTTTTCCACTGCGTCGCTGATCACCCGCCTGACCGGCGACGTGAACGCCATGCAGATGACGGTGATGATGGGCATGCGCCTGCTGGTGCGGGCCCCGGTGATGCTGGTGTCGGCCCTGGTGCTGTCGCTGATGATCTCTATGCGCCTGTCCAGCGCCTTTTTGGTGGCCATTCCGCTGCTGGCGGTGGTGGTGGGCATCATCATCGTGCGGGTGGGCCCCCTGTTCAAAATGCTGCAGGAGAAAACGGACAGCCTGAACCTGGTGGTGCAGGAAAATCTGACGGCGATCCGCGTGGTCAAATCCTTTGTGCGGGAGGGGCATGAAAAAGAAAAGTTTGCCGCCCGCAACGAGGATCTGAAAAACGCGTCGGAAACGGCCTTTGGCCGGGTGGTCATCAATATGCCGCTGATGATGCTGATCATTTACGGCACCATCATCGCCATTATGTGGTTCGGCGGCCACATGGTTGCCGCGGGCGAGCTGGAAATCGGCCTGCTGACCACCTTCTTCACCTATGTGACGCAGATCTTGATGTCGCTGATCATGGTGTCTATGATCTTTATGATGCTGACCCGGTCTGTGGCCTGCGCCCGCCGGATCATTGAGGTGCTGGACGAAACGCCGGATATTAGCGATGCGGAAGCCCGGATGGAGCCGGATGCCCGGGGGGCGCGGCATCCTGTCTGCGTGGCCGACGGCAGCATTGATTTCGACCATGTTTTCTTCAAATATGATCCCGACAGCCCCGAATGGACCCTGGAGGACATTGACCTGCATATCAAAAGCGGCCAGACCGTGGGCGTTCTGGGCGGCACCGGCAGCGGAAAGACCACGCTGGTGTCTCTGATCCCGCGGCTTTACGAGGCCACGGAGGGCACCGTTTCCGTGGGCGGCCGGCCGGTCAAGGAGTATACTACAGAGCATCTGCGGGACGCCTGCGCCATGGTGCTGCAAAAGAACACGCTGTTTTCGGGCACGATCCGGGACAACCTGCTCTGGGGCAATGCAGAGGCCACCCAGGAGCAGATCGAGGGGGCCTGCCGCGCCGCCTGCGTGGACGAGTTTATCGGCCGCATGGCCAACGGGTATGACACGGATCTGGGGCAGGGCGGCGTGAATGTGTCCGGCGGCCAGAAGCAGCGCCTGTGTATTGCGCGGGCCATTCTGAAGCAGCCCAAGGTGCTGATCCTGGATGATTCCACCTCAGCGGTGGATATGGCGACGGACGCCAAGATCCGCGCCGCCTTTGCCACGGAATTGAAGGACACCACAAAAATCATCATTGCCCAGCGGATCGCTTCTGTGTGTGATGCGGATCAGATTATTGTGCTGGACGATGGGAAAGTTTCGGCGGTGGGCACCCATGCGGAACTGATGGAACGCAGCGAGATCTACCGCGACGTGTATTTGTCTCAGCAGGAAGGGGGGAGCATCGATGGCTAAAGGCATGGGCCATGGTCACGGCCACGGAAAGGGCGGATTCGCCAAACCCAAAAACATGAAAAAGACCCTGGGCGCCCTGATGGGCTATGTGGGGCGGTATAAGATCCTGCTGGGCATGGTCGTTGTGTTCCTGCTGATCAGCACGGCCTGCACGGTGGGCGGATCGTTTTTGCTGAAACCTGCCACGGCCCGTATTCTGGAGGGTGACTTCCAGGGGCTGGCCCAGGTGCTGATATTGATGGCCGGCATTTACATCGCGGGCGCGCTGTGCTCCTTTGCATATGCCCGGCTGATGGTGCATATCTCCCAGAAAACGGTGTATGCGATCCGCCGGGATCTGTTTGAAAAAATGCAGTCCCTGCCCATCAAGTATTTTGACAAGCACACCCACGGCGAACTGATGAGCCGCTATACCAACGATATTGATACCATCAGCGAAATGATCAACAACAGTATCGGCAGCCTGATCTCCGGCGCGCTGACCTTTGCCGGTGTGATGGGCATGATGTTTTATCTCAGCTGGCGCTTAACGCTGATCACAGTGGGCGTGCTGGTGCTGATGCTGGTGGTGGTGAAACAAATCGGTAAACGCAGCCGCTATTACTTTGCCGAACAGCAGAAGGATATCGGTGCGGTCAACGGCTATATCGAGGAAATGATCGAAGGCCAGAAAGTGGTCCAGGTCTTTAACCACGAGCAGGCGGCCAAGGAAGGATTTGCCGCGGTCAACGAAGCCTACCGCCGCTCTGCCACTGCGGCCCAGTCCTTTGCCGGCGCCATGATGCCGGCCATGGGCAACATCTCCCACATCAACTATGCCCTGACCTGCTGCATCGGCGGCCTGCTGGCCATTTCCGGCGCGTTCCGCCTGGATACGCTGGTGGCGTTTCTGAACTATACCCGCCAGGTGTCCCAGCCCATCGCACAGATCTCTCAGCAGGTGAATACGGTGCTGGCGGCCATTGCCGGCGCCGAGCGGGTATTTGAGGTGATGGAAGAGCCCAGCGAGGTGAACGAGGGTAAAGTGACGCTGGTGAATATTACCGGCGACGAGAACGGCAATCTGGTGGAGACGGATCGCCGCACCCTGGATTGGGCCTGGAAAAAGACCGACGGCACGCTGGTGCCCCTGATGGGCGATGTGCGGTTTAACCATGTGGTTTTTGGTTATAATGAGGAAAAGGTCATTCTCCGCGACATCAGCCTGTTTGCCAAGCCGGGCCAGAAGATTGCTTTTGTTGGCTCCACCGGTGCGGGCAAAACCACGATCACCAATCTGATCAACCGCTTTTATGAGATCCAAAGCGGCGACATTACCTACGACGGGATCAATGTGCAGGAAATTGAGAAGAGCGCGCTGCGCCGCTCTCTGGGCATTGTGCTCCAGGATACCCATCTGTTTACCGGTACCATTGCGGACAACATTCGCTATGGCAAGCTGGATGCGACGGACGAGGAAGTGGTGGCGGCGGCCAAACTGGCCAATGCGGATGGCTTTATCCGGCACCTGCCCCAGGGCTATGAAACGCGCCTGGGCGGCGACGGCGGCAACCTGAGCCAGGGACAGCGCCAGCTGCTGGCCATTGCCCGGGCGGCCGTGGCCGATCCTCCGGTGCTGATTTTGGATGAAGCCACTTCTTCCATCGACACCCGCACGGAGAAACTTATTGAAAAGGGAATGGACCGCCTGATGGCGGGCCGCACCGTGTTTGTCATTGCCCACCGCTTGAGCACTGTGCGCAACTCCCAGGCCATTATGGTGTTGGAACAGGGCGAGATCATCGAGCGGGGCAGCCATGACGAGCTGCTGGCCGAGAAGGGACGCTACTACCAGCTGTACACCGGGCAGGCGGAATTGAGCTGATTTTCCTGGTCAATCCGGGGCCGGTGTGATATGATATAGACGGAAGAAGGCCCGCGCAGCGGAAGGGCTGCGCGGGCCTTCGTATTTGCTGGGAGGAATTGCCATGACAGATCACGAACTGATTTCTCTGGCCCTGGGGGCCCGGGAAAAGGCCTATGCGCCCTATTCCCATTTCCTGGTGGGCGCTGCGCTGCTGTGTGCGGATGGCAGCGTGTACACAGGCTGCAATATTGAAAATGCATCCTATCCCTGCGGCCTTTGTGCTGAGCGGGCTGCAGCGGCCCAGGCGATCAGCGCCGGGAAGCGGGCCTTTTCCGCGCTGGCGGTGGCCGGCTCCGGAGAGGAAGTGTGTACGCCCTGCGGCCTGTGCCGGCAGTTCCTTTGCGAATTTGCGCCGGAATTGCGGGTGCTGTGTGCCAACCGGACGGGGGCCTTTGAAGAACACACGCTGCAGGATCTGCTGCGGGCGGGCTTCGGAGGCAGATCCATGGAATGAACAAAGGCTGACATTTGCGAAAAGGTGTCAAAATATTTGTTCAATTTCTTGCAAATTCAATTGACAAGGCCCGGGGAAAAGCATATACTATGAGTAACAATTATCATGTAATATGGTTTTGAATACTAAATTTGATCTGGAGATTGCTTATGAGTTTCAAAATTATTGGCGACAGCTGCACCGATCCTGTGCCGGAATTGCAGGATGCGCCGGAATATACCATGGTGCCCCTGATTATCCGCGTGGGCAATCAGGAATATGTGGACAACGGCATGCTGACGACCGACGACCTGATCGCCCGCATGGCGGCGTCTCCGGAGGGAACGGGCACTGCCTGTCCCGCGCCCCAGTGGTATATGGACGCCTTTGAGGGGGCGGACGAGGTATATGTGATCACCCTGTCGGCTGAACTCAGCGGATCTTATAACAGTGCGATCCAGGCCCGGGATATTTATCTGGAAGAGCATCCGGACAAGAAGATCCATATTTTCAATTCTCATTCAGCCTCCGCCGGGCAGAGCGCCCTGCTGATCAAGCTATTTGAGCTGTGCCGCGCTGGCCTGCCCTTTGAGCAGGTGGTGGGCGAAATGGATCATTTTATTGCCCATCTGACCACCATGTTTGTGTTGGAAAATCTGGATAACCTGCGCAAGAACGGCCGTCTGAGCGAAATGCAGGCGCTGATCACGGGCACGCTGCACATTAAGCTGGTGATGGAAGGCACGCCTGCCGGCACCATCAGCAAAGTGGGCCAGGCGCTGAGCGTGAAGCAGGCCCTGTCCAAAATGGCAGATGCCGCGGCGGAAAAGGCGAAAAAACACGGCATCCAAGGGCGTGCGCTGGTCATTTCCCACTGCAACTGCCAGGATCGGGCCCTTTATGTGCGGAACCTGCTGCTGAAGAAGCTGCCCTTTGCCCGGGTGGAAATTGTCCGCACCGGCGGCATCAGCACCGTGTATGCCGGCGATGGCGGCGTGGTCGTGGCCTTCTGATAAAAATGCATAAACATACAAAAGCCGGCTGAATTCAGCCGGCTTTTTCCATGTACGCCTATTCCATGCCGGAGGGGGCTGTGCGGGCCGCCGAAAAACAGATTCTTTTTTTGGTGATTATTTCACGCCGGTTGTTCACAAATTTGTAAAGATCTTCTGTTATAATTTATTCATCAAGACATCTGGAACCTGGAAGAAGAGGTGAAAAGCAGAGTGAATATTATTCGTTTTTTACACAGAAAGACAGATCTTGCATTTCTTTACGATTATAAAACGGTGCAGCAGGCGCTGCGGTTTATGCGCAGCCACGGGTGCCGGGATATTCCGGTGGTGAGTCAGGAAGGGGCATACCTTGGCGCGGTGGACGAGGGGGATTTTCTATGGCATGTGCTGGACTATGGCGGCTATGATGCGGTCAAGGATGATAAGATCGGCACCTTTGTCAGCCGGGGAAGGATCCCTGCCCTGAAAATCACGGCCACTGACGAGGAGCTGAAACAAGCGGCCATGCGCGGCGCGTTTGTGCCCATCGTGGATGACCGCGGCGTTTTTGTCGGCGTGGTGGATCGGAAGGATATTGTGCAGTATTTTGCGGAAAAGGCCAAAACGGCGCCGGTGATGGTCACGGCGTAAGGCGGGCGGGGCCTTCTGCGATTGGCGGCGGAGCGGGAAGCGCTCCGCCGTTTTTTCTGTCGCGGACAAAAGATTGCCTAAATGCGCGCGAACAAAAAATTTAACAATTTACTGTAAAAAAATATTGTGTTATGAAAATCTTCTGCTATAATAATACCAGATTTTTTCAAAGCTTTTGAACGCAAACAGGACATGGCTCCACCGCTGTGCCGTGTCTGCAATTTTGCAAGCAAAGGGGACATTAAAATGAAATTTACCAGTGAATATGTTCAGCGCGTGTACGATGGCGTTGTGGCGCGCAATCCGAATGAACCGGAATTTTTGCAGACGGTTGAAGAGGTTCTGTCCTCTTTGGAGCCTGTTATCAGCGCGCACCCCGAATATGAAAAAGCTGCGCTGCTGGAGCGCATGGTTGAGCCCGAGCGCGTTGTCGAGTTTCGTGTGACTTGGGAGGATGACAACCATGAGTGGCATGTGAACCGCGGTTATCGCGTGCAGTTCAATGCTGCCCTGGGGCCCTTCAAAGGCGGCCTGCGGTTTGATCCCTCCGTCAATCTGTCTATCGTCAAATTCCTGGGCTTCGAGCAGGTCTTTAAGGATGCTATGACCGGCCTGCCCATCGGCGGCGCCAAGGGTGGTTCCGACTTTGACCCACGCGGCCGCAGCGATGCTGAAGTGATGCGCTTCTGTCAGGCTTATATGACAGAGCTGTATCGCCACATCGGCCAGGATATTGACTGCCCTGCCGGTGATTTGGGCGTAGGCGGTCGCGAGATGGGATATCTCTACGGCCAATACCGCCGTATTGTCGGCGCCGCCGAGTTCTGCGCTGTATCCGGCAAGGCTGTTTGCACCGGCGGTTCCGTGCTGCGCCCTGAGGCGACCGGATTCGGCGCGGTTTATTATTTGGTCGAGGCCCTGAAGCACGACGGAGAAGAGATCCAGGGCAAGCGCATTGCGCTGTCCGGCTACGGCAATGTGAGTTGGGGTATTATGAAGAAATGCCATGAGCTGGGCGCTAAGGTGACCTATTTCTCCGGCCCTGACGGCTATATCCATGATCCTGACGGCGTGGATACCGAAGAAAAGCTGGACTTCATCCTGGAGATGCGTGCCAAAGATCCGATGCACTGCAAGCCCTATGCCGATCGGTTTGGATGCGAATTTGTTGCAGGCGAGAAGTGCTGGGGCGTTCAGGATGTGGATATCTATATGCCTTCCGCAACGCAGAACGATGTCGATCTGGAGTCTGCAAAGAAGATTGCCGAATCCGGCGTGAAGTACTATATTGAGGTGGCAAATATGCCCACCACCAATGATGCGCTGGAATTCCTGAAGAGCCAGAAACATATTGTGGTGGCGCCCTCCAAGGCTGTGAATGCCGGCGGTGTGTCTGTTTCTGAGCTGGAGATGGCGCAGAATGCCGAGCGGCTGTATTGGTCTGCCGAAGAGGTGGATGAAAAGCTGCATACCATTATGACCAATATTTACAACACATCTGTGGAGATGGCCGAACGGTATGGTTTGGGCTATGATCTGGTGGCTGGCGCCAATATTGCCGGTTTCCAGAAGGTGGCTGATGCCATGATGGCACAGGGCATTTTCTGAGAACGGGGTTTCACTGCATATCGAAAATAAAATCACCGCAGAACGAAGGTTCTGCGGTGATTTTTTGCGCTTTTGCGGGGCGGGG
>CALDMR010000165.1 GCA_937915065.1 uncultured Clostridia bacterium | reverse complement strand
CAGAATCGTCACGGGCCCGTCGTTTACACTTTCTACTTGCATATCCGCGCCGAATCTTCCCACTGGGCTGCGCCCAGCGGGAACCCTGAATTTGAATTTGCTCCGGGGCAAATAAATTGCCCCTGCGCCAAGGTTTTGCCTGCGGCAAAACGCTTGCGGCGAATTCGGCTTATCCATCACCGCTCTGTATCAAACAGAATCGTCACGGGCCCGTCGTTTACACTTTCTACTTGCATATCCGCGCCGAATTCGCCGTGCTCCACTGCAAACCCCTGGGCCCGGCAGGCCTCCATAAAGGTTTCATACAACGGAATGGCCACATCGGGCTTGGCAGCGCCGGTGAACCCCGGGCGGCGGGACTTGGTGTCGGCATACAGGGTGAACTGGGACACCACCAGCAAACTGCCGCCCACGGCGGCCAGATCCAGATTCATTTTATCGTTTTCATCGGAAAAGACCCGCAGATGGCAGATCTTGTCCGCCAGCTTCCGGGCGGTTTCCTCCGTGTCTGCCGGGCCCACGCCCAGCAGCACCAGAAACCCCTTTTCAATTTTTCCGTTCACCCGCCCGTCAATGGTGACAGAGGCGGACGATACTCTTGTAACAACCGCGCGCATAGGTTACTCCTTTTTCATTTTATTCCGGCGGCAGGCGCTTTCGCCGGGCGAAAGCGGGGAGACCGAAAGAAGGGGCCTGCCCCTTCTTTAACCGGTGGGCCGCTTGACGTCCATCACGCCGGAGATGCCCTTGAGCTTTTTCATCAGCAGCTCCAGCTGCTCCGCACCGGTGACCTCCACGCCAATGGAGGTAATGGCGAATCCATCCGGCATGCCCCGGGAGGCAAAGGACAGCACCCGCACCTTGGCCGAGGAGAGCATGGTGGAGATATCCAGCACCAGGCCGTCCCGATCCTTGGAAATCAGCTCCAGGCTGGTCTGGTAACTTTCGTGGGTCTCGCTGCCCCAGGTCACCCTCACCCAGCGGGCGGCTTCCTCGGGATCCTTGCTGTTGTAGCGGGCGTTGGGACAGTCGCACCGGTGTACGGACACGCCGTAGCCCCGGGTGATGAATCCTATGATGGGATCGCCGGGCACCGGGGCGCAGCACTTGGCAAATTTCACCAGGCAATTGTCCAGCCCCTCCACGATCACACCGTTTTCGCTGTGGCGCTTGACCGGCGGCGGTGTGGGGGCAGCAGCGGCGGACTTGGCCTGTTCTTCGACCTCCGCCGCCTTCTGGGCCGCCACGCGGCTGCGCTTTTCCCGCCACAGCTCGTCCTTGATGCGGTTGACCGCCTTCAGGCTGGACAGTCCGCCGTAGCCGATGGCGGCGTACATATCGTCGATTGACAGATAGGACATTTTCTTCAGCGCCGCCGGCAGGTTTTCCCAGCTGGTCAGCTCTGCCAAAGTCAATCCGGCGCGCTTGAGTTCCGCGTCGAAACTCAGCTTGCCCCGGGCAATATTCTCCTCCCGCTTTTCCTTTTTGAACCACTGGCGAATTTTATTGCGGGCCTCGCTGCTCTTGGCAATCTTCATCCAGTCGCGGCTGGGGCCGTGGGCGGCCTTGGAGGTCACCACTTCCACAATATCGCCGTTCTGCAGGGGATAGTCAAAGGTGACGATCCGGTTGTTCACCTTGCAGGACACCATGGAGTTGCCCACGGCAGAGTGGATATTATAGGCAAAGTCGATGGGGGTCGCGCCGGAGGGCAGGCTCTTCACGTCGCCGTTGGGCGTGAACACAAACACCTCGTCGGCGAACATATCCACCTTCAGGTTGTGGATAAACTCCTCCGCGTCGGAGCTCTCCTGGTTTTCCAGCAGTTTGCGCACCCATTCAAAGGTTTTTTCGCTGCCGGCGCCCTGGCCGTTCTGCTTGTATTTCCAATGGGCCGCAATACCGTATTCAGCGATCTGATGCATTTCCTCGGTGCGGATCTGCACCTCAAAGGGGATGCCCTCGTCGCCCACCACGGTGGTGTGCAGCGACTGGTACATATTGGGCTTGGGCGTGCCGATATAGTCCTTGAACCGGCCCAGCACGGGCTTATACAGGTCGTGCATCACGCCCAGCACATTGTAGCAGTCCGGAATGGTTTTCACGATCACGCGGAAGGCAAACAGATCGTAGATCTGCTCCAGGGTTTTCCCCTGGGAATACATTTTGCGGTAGATACTGTATGTGTGCTTGATGCGGCCGTACACAGTGGTGTAGTCCACGCCGATCTCTTTCAGCCGCTCCTCGATCTGGCCCTGGATGTGGTTCATAAAGGCCTCGTGCTCCGGGCGGCTGGCTTCCAGTTTATCGTTGATATCCCGGTAGCCCACGGGATCCAGATATTGCAGCGACCGGTCTTCCAGCTCCCATTTCACCTTCTGCATACCGAGGCGGTGGGCCAGGGGCGCGTAGATCTCCATGGTTTCCAGGGATTTCTGCTTCTGCTTTTCCGCCGTCTGGTAGTCCATGGTGCGCATATTGTGCAGCCGGTCGGCGATCTTGACCAGGATCACGCGGATATCCTTGCTCATGGCCATCAGCATTTTGCGCAGATTTTCCATCTGCTCTTCTTCCTTGCTGATATACTGCACCCGCGTCAGTTTGGTCACGCCCTCCACCAGCTCCGCCACGGCGGGGGAGAAGAGCTTGGCGATCTCCTCGTGGGTGGCGTCGGTGTCCTCGATACAATCGTGGAGCAGGGCCGCCATGATGGACTCGCTGTCCAGGTGCATATCCGCCACGATCTGGGCCACGGACAGGGGATGGGTAATATAGGGCGAGCCGTCCTTGCGCCGCTGGTGGATATGTTTATCCCGGGCGTATTCAAAGGCATGGCGCATTTTTTCAAAATCCGCGTTCTGGTTGTAGGTGCGGACCGACGCCTCCAGGGCGTTGAATTTTTCGTTGACATCAGCCAGTTCTTCAGCGGTCACTGCGCTCACCTCCTGCTTTGCATGATCATCTGCAGCGTTTGCATGTAGGGGGAGGCCGACAGGTCAGCCTTTTCCGCAATGGACAGGCGCCGCAGCGTGCGCTCGTCGCCCTCGCCCTCGATCTGCAGCAGCCCCCGCTCGCAGAACACCGCCAGGCACGTCATGGCCCGCTGGAAGGGATCGACCCCGCCCAAATGCTTTTCGATGCTCCGCAGCAGCGGCAGCCAGGGCGCCTGCCAGGCGTCCTCCGCCGGCAGCGTCCGGTCCAGCCAGCGCCAGCAGGCGGCAAACTGGGCCCGCTCGGGCAGCATGTGGGCTGCCTCCTGGCCCGTCACCCCCTCGCCGTCCAAAAAGCGGCGCATCTTCTCCAGATCCTCCCGCTCCCGAACGCTGGGCTCCCGGGACAGGCGCACGTCTACCAGCTGCATCTGCAGCGTGCGGCTGGATCGAAATTCATTGATATTCAAATAAAAAGCCGCATCCACCCGGTCGCCCTGGCCCACGCCGCAGGTTTCCGTATTGGCGGAAAAAAAGATGCCGTCCAGCTGGGTGGTTCCCTTGGAAAAGCGCAGCTTCAGATGTTTGTTCTGGCCCACATTTTGCAGCGAATCCACCGTCAGCCCCTGGATGCAGAACAGGGGGCGGGGATTATCCGCCCCATAAGGCTCCAGGGCGGCCAGCTGCTCCACCTCGCCCAAATTCAGCAGATTGGGATGATGGATCAGCGCGTCGATCTCCACGCTGGACACGGGACAGCCGCCGCCGAGGAAGGCACGGGCGATGGCGTTCATCTTCTCCCGGAAGGCGGGGATCTGCCCCCGCTCGATGGTAAAGCCCGCCGCCAGTTCGTGGCCGCCGAAGCCCAGCAGCAGTTCCTGGCACTGCTCCAGGGCGGCAAACAGGTTGAAGCCGCCGTAGCTGCGGCAGGAACCCTTGCCCACATCCCCGTTGAGATGGATCATAAAGCTGGGGCAGGCGTATTTTTCGCTCAGGCGGGAGGCCACAATGCCCACCACCCCCTGATGCCAGGTATCGCTTTCCAGCACCAGGGCGCTGCGCTCCTCCTCCGGCAGGCGGGCAATGCGCTCCTCCGCCTCGGCAAAGATCGTCTGCTCCACCCGCTGGCGCTCCCGGTTCAGCTCGCACAGTTCCCGGGCCAGCAGAGCCGCCCGGGCGCTGTCGCCGGTCAAAAACAGCTCCGCCGCCATATTGGCCTGGCCCATACGGCCCGCCGCGTTGATGCGGGGAGCCAACACAAAGCCGATATTGGTGGAGGACACGGCCTTGCCCTCCAGTCCCGCCTCCCGCAGCAGGGCATGGAGCCCCACGCAGTCGGCCTTGGGCAGTTCCTCCAGCCCCCGGTGCACGATGGTGCGGTTTTCGCCGGTCATGCTCATCACATCCGCCACGGTGCCGATGGCCGCCAAAGTGCAGTAGCGGGTAAACATCGCCTCGTAGCGCTCCCGGCCCGCCAAGGCCATCACCAGCTTCAGCGCCACGCCCACGCCCGCCAGGTTTTTGAAGGGGTAGGCACAGTCGCTGCGGTGGGGATTGACCACCGCCTCCGCGCCAGGCAGAACATCCTTGCATTCGTGGTGGTCGGTGATGACCAGATCCAGGCCGATCTCCCGGGCAAAGGCAGCTTCCTCCACGCCGGTGATGCCGCAGTCCACGGTAACCACCAGCGACACTCCGTCTTCTTTCAGTTTCCGCAGGGCCTCGCTGTTCAGGCCATAGCCGTCATCGATCCGGTGGGGAATATAATACACGCAGTTTCCCCCGGCCCGGCGCAGCGCGTCGGTCACCAGGCATGTGGCGGTAATGCCGTCCACGTCATAGTCGCCAAACACGGCGATTTTCTCCCCGGCCTCCAGGGCTCTGCGAAGGCGCGCCACGGCCTTGTCCATATCCATCATGTCCATGGGGTCCAGGGACAGGGCTTCGTCCTGCCGCAGGACGCTGTCCGCCTGTTGGGCCGTGCAAACGCCCCGCGGGGCCAGCACTGTGGAGATCAGATAGGGATATCCCGCATCCATCAGGGCACGCACCGCGCTCTCGTCTGTTTCCCGGATATTCCAGCGCTGAAATTTCATGGCCTGCGCCTCCTTTCTTCTTGTTTTCATGGGATCGCGCCGCATCTCCTGCGCCGCGAAAAAAGCAATGGTTATATGTAGACACTTTATTATAGTACCTTTTCGCCCTTCTGTCACTATTTTCTCACCAAAGCCGGAAAATTTCCCGGGGAAATTTGACAGCCCCCCTCTTTTCGGGTATGGTAGAGGGCAATACGGCCATTCCCCTTGAATGGCCGGAATTTGAAAAGGAGGGCATTGCCCATGGAACTGCATCCCATCACGCCGCAGGAGCGGGGCGCCCTGCGCGCCTTGTACCGCCGCGCCTTTCCCGCCTGCGAGCGCAAAAGCTGGAACTCCCTGGAGCGGCTGCAAAAAGAAAGAAAAGCGGAACTTTTGGCCGTGGCAGAGGGGGACGATCTGCGCGGCGTTTTGATCATGCTGCCCGGCCCCGGCCTGGTGCTGGGCGATTTTCTCGCCATTTTCCCCAACAAGCGCAACGGCGGCACCGGCACCGCCGTGCTGGAAGCCCTGCGGGAGCGCTATGCCGGCACCCCCATCTGCCTGGAGATCGAGGACCCGGAGGAGCCCGGCGCGCCCAATGCCGAGCTGCGCCGCCGCCGCCGGAATTTCTACCTGCGCAACGGCATTGTCCCCATTGCCAAGATGCACATTTACGACACGGATATGGAACTGCTGGCCACGGACGCTTCCGTGACCTACGAAGCCTACCGCGACGCCCTGCGCCGCGTTCTGGGCGGCCACTATGTCGACGCCAACCTGCGCCGGCGCTGACCCGGCGGCACAACACGAAACCAAACCCCCGGCGATCAGACGCCAAACAAAGCAAGGCACAGCCTTCGGATCCAAATCCATCGGCTGTGCCTTGCTTTTTTCAGATCGTATTGACTGCCAAAGCGGGTGCGATAAAATAAACGAACCGCCCCTTTTCGGGGAACGGCAGGCAGGGCGGCCGCCTTTCCGCCCTGCGGTCAAAGGGCAAAGCCGCCGTCCAGGGTCAGCACCTGGCCGGTGATGAAGGACGCATCCGGCGAAGCCAGAAAGCGCACCGCCTTGGCCACATCCTCGGGGGCGCCGATCCGGCCCATGGGCGTTTCCTCCGCCAGGGAGGCCACCGTCTCCGCCCCCAGGGACTGCAGCATATCCGTTTCAATGCAGCCTGGCGCCACGGCATTGACCCGGATGCCCGAGGGCGCCAGTTCTGCCGCCAAAGACCGGGTGAGCCCGATCAGCGCCGCCTTGGTGGCGGCATAGGCGGCCTCGCAGGCGGCGCCCCGCTGCCCCCAGACCGAAGACACATTGATGATATTGCCCCGCTTTTCCCGGAGCATCCAGGGGAGCACCGCCTGAATACAGTGATATGCTCCGTCCACATTGACGGCAAACAGCTGCCGCCAGGCGGCATAGTCCAGATCCTGGAACAGCCCCCACCAGGAGAGGCCCGCGTTGTTGACCAGCAGGGAAACCGGCCCCAGCACATCCTCCGTCCGGGCCACCATGGCGGCCACTTCCCCGGCGTCGGCCACGTCCGCCTGCACCGCCATTGCCCGGCGGCCGGCAACGATGATCTCTTTGGCGGTTTCCTCCGCCTCCCGGGCGCTGGTGCGGTAATTGAGGGCCACATCATAGCCCGCTCCGGCCAGTTTCAGGGCAATGGCCCGGCCGATCCCCCGGCCCGCGCCGGTGACCAATGCAACTTCATTCATCCTTTGTTCAGCTCCTGTCTGTTCGCGGTTCCCGGTCGAAAGGGCCCGTTCCGGCGGCGCGAATCTCCGCCGGGGGCTTGCCATTCCGGCCCGGTGCGTTTATAATAAAATGATATTTTAGATCAAAATCACCCGATTTTATTCAGTATATACGCGATCCGGTCAAATTGCAACCGGGCAGGGAAGGGGCGTGCACACAATGGGCGGAACACAGGGAAAAGCAGGCGCGCGGCTGCTGGCGGTGGCGCTGCTGGCCTCCGCCCTGCTGGCGGGCTGCGCCAAACTGGGCGGCCCGGAACTGATCAATGTGTCCTACGATCCCACCCGGGAATTTTTCGAGGAGTACAACGCCCTGTTCACAACCTACTGGAAAGAGGAAACCGGCCGGAACCTGGAGGTGATCCAGTCCCATGGCGGCTCCGGTGCCCAGGCCCTGGCCGTGTCCCAGGGGCTGCCGGCGGACGTGGTCACCCTGGCGCTGGAAGCCGATGTGCAGGTTTTGGCCGACGAGGGACTGATCGACGAGGGCTGGGTCGATGAATTTCCCAACGATTCCGCCCCCTACACCTCCACCATCGTCTTTCTGGTGCGCCGGGGCAACCCCAAGGCCATTTGCGACTGGGACGACCTGGTGCGGGAGGATGTGGGGGTGATCACGCCCAACCCCAAAACCTCCGGCGGCGCCCGGTGGAATTTCCTGGCCGCCTGGGCCTATGCCCACACTTTGTACGGCGGCGACGAAACCCGGGTGAACGACTTTATCACCCGCCTGTATCAAAACGTACTGGTGCTGGATTCCGGGGCCCGGGGCTCCACCACATCTTTTGTGGAAAACGGCCAGGGCGACGTGCTGCTGGCCTGGGAAAACGAGGCCTATCTGGCCATGGAAGAATATCCCGGGGAATATGAAATCGTCACCCCCTCCATCAGCATCCTTTGCCAGCCCTCGGTGGCGGTGGTGGATGAAGTCACCCGGGTAAACGGCACCCGCCGCTTGGCCGCGGCCTATCTGGAGCACTTATACTCCGACGAAGCCCAGCATTTGGCCGCAAAATACTACTACCGCCCCTGCGACGAGGCCATTCTCCAGGAATACAGCGACCGCTTCGACCTGTCTGTGCAGCTGGCCACCATCGAAGATTTCGGCGGCTGGGCCGCCGCCCAGGAGAAGTATTTTTCAGAGGGCGGCATCTTTGATCTGATTTACGAAAATATGGAACCCAGCGAGGATACAAAGCTATGGCAGTGACAAAAAAGAGATCCCCCATCACCGCACCGGACGGCAGCAAAAAGTTTCTGACCGCCACATCGGTCATCCCCGGCTTCGGCCTGAGCATGGGCGTCACCCTGACCATGCTCAGTCTGATCGTCCTGATCCCCCTGACCTCCATTTTCTGGAGCAGCGCGGATCTGACCATCGCCGACTTTTTTGCCACCATCACCCGCCGGCGGGTATGGATGAGCTTTGCCGTCAGCCTGGAAACGGCCCTGATCGCCTCGCTGATCAACATGGTCATGGGGCTGGTCATGGCCTGGGTGCTGGTGCGCTATCAGTTCCCCGGCAAGCGGCTGCTGGACGGAATGATCGAGCTGCCCTTTGCCCTGCCCACGGTGGTGGCCGGCATGGCCCTCACCTCGCTGACGGCCAACACCGGCCTGATCGGCGGTTTCCTGTCCTCCCTCGGCCTGCCTGCCCCGGCCTACACCCGGGCGGGCATCGTGATCGCCATGATCTTCGTTGGCATCCCCTTTGTCACCCGCTCCATCCAGCCGGTGCTGGAAAAGGTGGACCCCCGCTCGGAAGAGGCGGCCTTTATCCTGGGCGCCTCCCGGGCGCAGATCTTCTGGCGGGTCATCTTTCCCGAAATCCGCCCGGCCATGCTGACGGGCTTCGGCCTGGCCTTTGCCCGCAGCATCGGCGAGTACGGCAGCGTGGTATTCATCGCCGGCAACAAGCCCTATGAAACGGAGATCGCGCCCCTGCTGATCATGACAGAGCTCCAGGAGTACGACTACGCCGGCGCCACCGCCATTGCCCTGGTGATGCTGGTCATCGCCTTTCTGGTGCTGTTTGCCATGAATGTGATCCAGTCCCGCGCCGCCAAGCGCGTGGGCGCGCGGTAAGGGGGGGGAGAAGCATGCAGCAAAGCGGAAAATGGGTGCCCAGGCTGCTGATCGGCCTGACTGTCGCCTTTCTTACCCTGTTTCTGATCGTCCCCCTGCTCTTTGTTCTGGCCCAGGCCTTCAGCCGGGGGCTGGGGGTGTATCTTTCCTCCATCACCGACACGTATGCCATGCAGGCCCTGGCTTTGACTTTGGTCACGGTGCTGGTCGCCGTGGCCGTGAACACCATCTTCGGCCTGTTCGCCGCCTGGAGCCTGACGCGCTACCGCTTCTTCGGCTATAAGATCCTCAACACCTTTGTGGATCTGCCCCTGTCCGTTTCCCCGGTCATTGCGGGCCTGATTTTCCTGCTGACCTTCGGCCGCTTCAGTCCCATCTACCCGCTGCTGACCACGGCGGGCATCCGCGTGGTGTATGCCATCCCCGGCATTGTGCTGGCCACCATTTTCGTCACCCTGCCCTATGTGTCCCGGGAGATCATCCCCGTGCTGGACGCCCGGGGCACCGACGAGGAGGAGGCCGCCGCCCTGATGGGCGCCGGCGGCTTCACCATCTTCCGGAAGATCACCTTTCCCCACATCAAATGGGCCCTGCTGTACGGGATCGTTTTGTGCACGGCCCGGGCCCTGGGGGAATTCGGCGCGGTAAGCGTCCTCTCCGGCCGGCTGCGGGGCCGGACTCTGACACTGCCCCTGTATATCGAATCGCTGTACCAGGAATACAGCTATGCCCCCGCCTTTGCGGTTTCCTCCATTCTGGTGGTGCTGGCCATTCTGATCCTGATTGTGAAAACCGTGATCGAATACAAGGGCGATAAGCGAGGTGACCTGTAAAATGTATGTTGCACTGAAAAACGTGGTCAAAACCTATGACTCCTATCTGGCCGCGGATCATATCGACCTTTCCATCGAGGAGGGGCGGCTGGTGGCCCTCCTGGGCCCCTCCGGCAGCGGCAAAACCACCATTTTGCGCATGATCGCCGGTCTGGAGCACCAGGACTCCGGCGATATCATCATTGACGGGCGCATCGTCAACGATATTCCCGGCAGCCAGCGAGGCATCGGCTTCGTGTTCCAGAACTACGCCCTGTTCCGCTATATGACCGTGTTTGACAACATTGCCTTCGGCCTGGAGATCCAGAAAAAGGACAAGGCTTTTATCAAGGGCAGGGTGGAGGAACTGCTGGCCCTGACGGATCTGGA
The DNA here is from genome assembly GCA_937915065.1 of uncultured Clostridia bacterium. GTDB lineage: Bacteria > Bacillota > Clostridia > Oscillospirales > Oscillospiraceae > Pseudoscillospira. Next base: position 14,278 of record CALDMR010000165.1, on the reverse strand, counting down.
GGGGCTGGAAAAGCGCTATCCCAACCAGCTTTCCGGCGGCCAGCGCCAGCGGGTGGCCTTTGCCCGGGCCATCGCCCCCAATCCCCGCCTGCTGCTCCTGGACGAACCCTTTGCCGCCATCGACGCCAAGGTGCGCACGGATCTGCGCTCCTGGCTGCGGCAGACCATTTCCCAGCTGGGCGTGACCAGCATCTTCGTCACCCACGACCAGGAGGAGGCCATCGAAGTGGCCGACGAGATCGTGGTCACCAACCGGGGCCGCATCGAGCAGGTGGGCACGCCCATGGAAATTTGCACCGACCCGAAAACCCCCTTTGTGGCCCAATTCATCGGCCGGGGCGCCGCCGTGGGCGATATCCGCGCTTTCCACGGCTTTGAGCGCTCCGACGCGGCCGCCGCCATTGTGCAGCCGGAATTTGTCCACATCTTCCGCGCCGGCGAAGCCCCGGCCCTGCCCGCAGGGCTGCTGCAGGCCGGCGTGGTGCAGCAGGTTTCTTTCCGGGGCGCCAATTACGAGCTGCAGATCATGGCCTGCGGCGAAACACTGACGGCCTTCCGCTCCCTGGAAGCGCCGCCCCCGGCCCCCGGCGACACCGTGGAGCTGTATATCTCCCGGGCCAAGGGCATGAAAGGAAAGCGGACGCTGCCCCTCCGCAACACGTTACTTGATCGCTGAATTGCCAAGCACAGCCGCGTCCCGGCCCCATTCAGGGCCGGGACTTTTTGTTACAAAAATTTTGCTTTTGTTTTACGGCGGCCTATGCTATAATAAAGTCAGCAAGATCCCCTGCTACCGCAGACGAAAGGAGTAAATCGTATGAAGTTCACATTCACCACCAAGAAAGTCGAATTGAGCGATTCCGTCAAGGAGTATGCGGAGAAGAAAATCTCCAAGCTGGACCGCTACTTCAAAGGTGAGGCGGAGGCCTTTGTCACCTTTTCTGTGGAAAAGAACAATCGCTGCGTCGTCGAGGTAACCATTCGGGGAGGAAACACCCTCTTCCGCGCGCAGGAAGAGCATAAGGACGGCAATATGCGCGCGGCTATCGACGCGGCTCAGGAATATATCGACCGCCAGATCCGCAAGAATAAGACCCGCCTGGAAAAGCGTCTGCGTCAGGGCGCCTTTGATCCCTCTGCCCTGGCCGCCGAGCCGGAAGTGCCCGAGGAGCCTGAGTTCAAGATCGTGCGGGAAAAGCATTTCTCCGTGAAGCCCATGAGTCCCGAGGAAGCCATTTTGCAGATGAACCTGCTGGATCACAGCTTCTTTATCTTCCGCCGCGAGAGCGACAATGCCCTGTGCATCGTATACGCCCGCAAAAACGGCGGCTACGGCCTGATCGAAGCCGAAGAAGCGGAGATCGAAGACGAATAAGAACCTTAAAAAGCGCCGTTTCCCAAAAGGGAAACGGCGCTTTTTTGATACGCAGTGTGGGGAAGATCTAAAGAAGGGGCGAAGCCCCGTCTTTATCTGTGCGCAGCAGGACATGTGCCTGCGCAGCACACATTAACTTGCGGCCGCTGCGGCCGCAACCGCCTTCGCCGTGCGAAGGCGAGGGGAATCTAAAGGGGGAACACCGTTCCCCCTTTAAGTATTTTTAATCCCCGGCTCCGAACACAGTCAGCTCCCGGATATTGTCATAGTGGCTGTCGCCGGAGGGGGTGAAGCCCGTATAGCCGCAGGTGGCCCAGATGGCCCGGGCGTCCTCGTTGTTTTCCAGGGCGTCCATGGCGTTCACCAGGGCCGTCTGGAAATCCGTGTCGGCAAAGGGTTCTTCCTCCGTGCGCACCGCCATCACATCGCCGTAGATCGGCTCCGTAACGCCGATCACCTGGATCTCATTGAAAATGCTGTCCGCCTGGCCCAGGCCCAGCTTGCCGGTGTGATCCATGTCGTCCGGCGCCAGCTGCCAGGCCGCTCCGTAATCCACCCGCAGGTCGGCAGGGATCACGATCACATCCGCCTCCCGCCGGGCCGCCTCGGAAAACAGGGCGCCATAGCCGTCCAAAGGCATCAGATTCGGCACATCTGCCAGGGTTTTGCCGAAGGCCTCCGTCAGCCACAGGTCGGGGTAGAAAAAGTCCGAAGAGGTGGTGGCCTTGGCATACATCCACCGGGCGTCCTCCAGATCCTCCCAGGCCAGCGTGCCGTTTTTCGCCTTTTCCGCCAAAGCCCGGCCCCGGTCGGAGGCCGTGGCACAGATCAGCGTGCGGCCATAGGGGCAATCCTCGTCGGTATAGGTCACGGCATCCACGCTGCCGTTCCACTCCTGGGCCTGCTCACTGCCCACGCTGAGCCCCCGGCGGGTGGCCGTCATCAGCAGATCCGTATCGTCGCTGTAAGTAAAATACTGGCTGGCCGGCAGAATCACCACATCGGCAGTGCCGTCATCCAGGGCTTTGCCGGAGGAGGCCTCCGTGGACGCTGTTTCCAGGGTGATCTCCTCCACCACCCAGCCCTGCCGCCGCATTTCTTCGCCCAGCGCCGTGCAGAAAGCCTCGCTCCGCTCCGCCGCCACCGCCGCGCCGGCGCTGCTGGGCAGCAGCACCCGCAGATGCTCCGCCGTGCCTACGACGGGCGTTTCTTCTTCGGCCGAAGAGGTGGCCTCCCGGGCAGGGCCGCAGCCCGCCAGCAGGCCCAGACCCATGGCCGCCGCTAGGGAAAGGCTTAAGATTCGTTTCATAATACACTCCTTCTTTCAAGGGTTCGGTTGGTTCAAAAATACGGACAAATTATAGCATATCTGCGCAAAAAATGGTAAACAGATTGTAAAATATCCCGCCTGCAAAAGCAGGCGGGATCTGCCGCTTATTCACAAACCGGGGCCACTTCCACGGTGTTGCCGCAGAGGGTGGCGGCCTCGCCGCCGTCGGCGAGGGCCTCGCCCAGCAGGGCGTTCACCGTCAGTCCGTTCAGGGATTCTGCGGCGCTGTATACCCCCTCGGCCACCACGGTGCCGGGCAGGACGCCCTCGCTGACGGCCGCATAAAAGCGCACCCGGGCCAGATCGTTCCACGCCTCGATCACAGCCCCGTCGTCAATGCCCCGGGCCCGGGCATCGGCAGGGGAGAGGAGAAGCCGCATGGGCCCCCTGGACGCCACCAGCTCCGGCCGCTCGGAAAAGGAGGAGTTCAGCGTGGCCCGGTGGGGGGCCACCACCAGATGCAGGGGCGCGGTTCCGCAGGGATCGGGGAGATAGCGGGGCAGGGGCTCCGGCAGATCGGGCCGCAGCAGCTCGATCCTGCCGCTGGCCGTGGCAAAGGCGCAGGGGTCCGGCTCCGGCAGCAGCACTGCCTGCCCCACGGCAAAGCGGGCCCGCTCCTCGGGCGGCAAATCGTCCCGCCAGGGGGTGGACGCTGCCAGCACCGCATTTTTCAAGTCTTCATTGGTCTGATGAAAGTAAGGCTCTTCAAAGCCCATGGCCCGGCCCAGCAGGGCAAAGGTTTCAAAGTTGGACTTGCACTCCCCCAGGGGGGCGATGACCGGATCTGTTTTCTGGATGCACAGGCTGCCGTAGGAGGCGGCCAGGTCGCCGTGCTCCATGGCGGTGTCCGCCGGGAGCACGATATCCGCATACCTGGCCGTATCGGTCAGGAACCGCTCGTGCACCACGCAGAACAGATCCTCCCGGGCCAGTCCCTGCAAAACGGCCCGCTGATGGGGGGCGATGCAGGCCGGGTTGGCGCTGTAAACATACAGGCTCATAATGGGCGGGTCCCGCAGCTCGTTCAGGGCCGTGCCCAGCTGATTCATATTAACCGCCCGCACGGCGCCGCGCCGGAAATCCGGCCGGGTGATTTTCTCCCCCCGGTAGGCTGCGCCGCTGGAGATGTTGCCCACAATGCCGCCCCAGGGTTTGGCAAAGGCCCCCGTCAGGGCCGCCAGGGTGGTCACGCAGCGCACGGCCATGGCTCCGTTGCCGTGGCGGGACATGCCGGTGCCGAACAGGATCGCCGGAGATTTTGCCGCCGCAAAGGCCCGGGCCACGGACAAAATCTGTTCCCGGGGCACTCCGGTCACCGCTTCCGCCCGCTCCAGGGAATAGCCGTCCAGAGAAGCCAGAAATTCCTCCGTCCCCAGGGCATAGCGGCTTAAAAAGTCCCGGTCGATCCTGCCCTCGTCCCGCAGCGCCTTGTCCATGGCCAGGGCCAGAAAAGCGTCCGTCCCGGGGTGCAGGAGCACCACCTCGTCCGCCAGAGCGGCGGCAGGGGTGCGGTAGGTTTCCACCAGTACCACATGGGCGCCCGGCTTTTTGGCCTCCAGGATCGCCGCCTGGGCGTGAAGCCAGGTGGCCGTCACATTGCTGCCCCAGATGATGATCTCGTCGCAGTTGGCCAGGGCGGCGGGGTTCTGCCCCGGCGTGCTCCCGATGATCTGATCAAAGCCCGCATCCTTGGCCTTGGCGCAGATCGTCCGCGTCAGAGCGGTGGCCCCCAGGCGGTTGAAAAAGGCTTCTCCGCAGCCGAACTGGATCAGATGCTCCGTTCCGGCGTAGGAATAGGGCAGAATGCACTCCGCCCCGTACCGGGCGATCAGATCCTTCCAGCGGCCGGTGATCTCCGCCACAGCCTCGTCCCAGGAGATGGGCGCAAAGGCGCCCTCGCCCTTTCGGCCCACCCGGCGCAGGGGCGTGGTCAGCCGCCGGGGGCTGTGCACCGTGCGCTCATAATGGGCCATTTTGCGGCACAGAAATCCCCGGGTCACCGGATGCTCCGGATCACCCTGCACGCGGTATATGGTTTTCCCGTCCGTTTCCACCAGCAGGCCGCAGCCGTCGGGGCAGTCATACGGGCAGGCCGTCCGTTTCCAGATCCGTTGGGCCATGGCCGTTCCCCTCCTTAAAACAATAATTTCAATCTTGTTTCTCTTTTTTTAAGAGAATATATAAGCCACAAACTAAAAGAACGATCGCTAAAATAGTAGAAACTAACATCCTATTTTCTAAAATACTTATTACCATTCTGCCCGGTGGTGTTACCCATTCTGTTGACGGATTTTGCATTGCTGCAATTATCATTCCAACAATGCCTACAACGCCGCTTAACGTTAAAATGCCTCCTTGAAAAACTTTTTTCATAGTTCTTGCCTCCGTATGTTCCATCTCAATCCGCGTTATATTAGTCATCGCTAACTATTATATCTTAAAGGACGGCACTTGTAAATATAAATTTTATCCAGCAAATTAACGGCGATGCCGAGCGCGTTGCTATATTTTTATATTGTGACATCTTATTCCAATAAAAATCAGCCATTGATTTGTGCATTGTCAAAAAAAGCAGGCACATTTCCCGGGAAATGTGCCTGCGCAAAGATGTGGTTTTTCAGGGCTGCGCGCTTATTCCTTGCCGGTCCAGCAATAGGTGCAGACCTTGTCCCGATCCAGGCCGATGGCCTCCAGCACGCCGTCGATGGACTGGTAACCCAGGGAATCGAAGCCGAACTTTTCGCAGATGCGCTTGAGCAGGCACTGGCCCCGCTCGGTTTTCGCGTCGGCATATTCGTCCAGATGCTTCTGGCCCTCGTCTCCCTCCAGCTCCTGCACTGTGCGGCGGGCCAGCAGATCCATGTCGGAATTGCCCCGGGAGAAGTTGAGGTATTTGCAGCTGTACATAATGGGCGGGCAGGCGGAGCGCATATGCACTTCCTCTGCGCCGGACTCATACAAAAATTCCACCGTTTCCTGGAGCTGGGTGCCGCGGACGATGGAGTCGTCCACAAACAGCAGCTTTTTGCCCTGGATCAGCTCGGGCACGGGGATCTGCTTCATCTTGGCCACCTGCTTGCGCACCTTCTGGTTGGCGGGCATAAAAGAGCGGGGCCAGGTGGGCGTATATTTCACGAAGGGGCGGGCAAAGTGGGCGCCGCAGCAGTTGGCGTAGCCAATGGCGTGGGGCACGCCGGAATCGGGCACGCCGGCCACATAATCCACATCGGGCAAGGTGCCCCGCTCCATCTCGTCCCGGGCCATGATGCGGCCGTTGTGATAGCGCATCACTTCCACATTCACGCCCTCATAGTTGGAGTTGGGATAGCCGTAATAAGTCCACAAGAAGCCGCAGATCTTCATATCTTTTCCGGCGGGGGAAACGGTTTCAAAGCCGTTGCTGGTCAGGGCCACGATCTCCCGGGGGCCCAGCTCATAGGCGTCCTCATAGCCCAGCTTGTGATAGGCAAAGGACTCGAAGGAGACGCACAGGCCGTCCTCGTTCTGGCCGATCAGCACGGGCAGGCGGCCCAGCTTGTCCCGGGCGGCCAGGATGCCGTTGGGTGTCATGATCAGGATGGTAACGGAACCCTGGATCATATCCTGGGCATGCAGGATGCCGTCGATCAGGTTTTCCTTCTGGTTGATCAGGGCGGCGGTCAGCTCGGTGGCATTGACCTTGCCGCTGCTCTGGGCCATGAACTGGTGGCCGTGGTCGGAGAAATAGTCCCGAATCAGCTCATCGGTATTGTTGATGATGCCCACGGTGGTGATGGCATACAGCCCCAGGTGGGAACGCACCAGCAGGGGCTGGGGGTCCGTGTCGCTGATGCAGCCCAGGCCGCAGCAGCCGGAAAAGTCCACCAGATCCTTTTCAAATTTCGTGCGGAAGGGTGCGTTTTCAATGTTGTGAATCTGCCGCTGAAAGCCCTTTTCCGCATCGTAGAACACCATGCCGCCCCGGGCCGTGCCCAGGTGGGAATGATAGTCCACGCCAAAAAATACATCAAGCACACAATCCTGCTTGGAAATTGCGCCGAAAAAACCGCCCATAAATGATCTCGCCCTTTCTTTGATAACCGCGCCCGCCGGAGCGCTTTAATACATTTATTGTATACGAAAACGGGCACCGATACAATAAAAGCCGCGCAAAATTTTGAAGAATGAAAAAGTTTGGCGAATTTGACCGGATTTGCCCCGGTTTCCCCGCTCCCCGGTGTGCACATATTCCGCTCCCCCGGCGCATAGGATGAAATCAGTTAGAGGCAGGGAGTGTTGTTGCTTTGAAAGGGAACATCGAGGAGCGTGCCGTCACGCTTGCTCAGTACATCATAGAAAACCGGGCCACTGTCCGCGCCGCCGCCAAACAGTTCGGCGTCAGCAAAAGCACTGTCCACAAGGATCTGAGCGAGCGGCTGCCGAAATTCAACCGCACGCTGTACCTCCAGGTCAAAGCCGTGCTGGAGGTGAACAAGGCCCAGCGCCATATCCGCGGCGGCGTGGCCACCCGCAGGAAATACAAAGGTATCTAACTCCGCAAAAAGCCGCCCCTCGGGGCGGCTTTTTTATGGGTCTTCGCATTGCATTTTTCCCCCGGAGGGATTAGAATAAAGTCTGCGCGTTCCGCCGGGACGCACAGAAAGGGGGGCGGCCATATGAACCGCCATGTTTGGGCCGCGGCCTTCCGGGTGACCGTGCCGGTGCTGGTGGGCTATCTGGCCATCGGCATCGCTTTCGGACTGATGCTGGAAGCCATCGGCTACAATTTTATCTGGGCCTTTTTCATGAGCCTGACCATCTACGCCGGCGCCGGCCAGTATCTGGGCGTGTCGCTGCTGGATCTGGGGGCGGCCCTGTCCCAGGTGGCCATGCTGACGCTGCTGCTCAACTTCCGCCACATTGTATACGGCCTGTCCCTGCTGGAAAAATTTCAGACCGTTCACGGCCTGCGCAAATTTTATCTGATCTTCTCCCTGACGGACGAGACTTACGCCCTGCTGACCTCAGTGCAGACGCCGCCGGGCATCCGGCCCACGGATTTTTACCTGGCCATCGCCATGCTGGATCAGAGCTATTGGATCCTGGGCAGTGTCATCGGTTCTGTGGCCGGCGCCCTGCTGGGTTTCGACACCACCGGCGTGGAGTTTGCCATGACGGCCCTGTTTGTGGTCATTGCCGTGGGCCAGTGGAAAGAGAATCCCCGGCATCTGCCCGCCGCGCTCGGCGGCGTGTGTACCTTTGCGGCCCTGTCCCTCATCGGGCCGGACAACTTCCTGCTGCCCGCCCTGGGGGCCATTGTGGTGCTGCTGCTCTGCCTGCGCCCCACCCTGGATAAGGCCGAACCATCCCATCCCACTCCGGCGGAAAAGGAGGACGAGCCCCTATGACACTGACTGCCGGCCAGGCCATCGCCAGCATCGCCGTGATGGCTGTGGTCACCTTTTTGACCCGGGCCTTGCCCTTTCTGCTGTTCGACCGGAAGGGCAACCCGCCCAAGATCGTTCTGTATCTGGGCCGCGTGCTGCCCCCGGCCATTATTATGATGCTCATTATCTACTGCCTGCGCGGCGTGTCCCTGTTTTCCGGCTCCCACGGCATTCCGGAGCTGGTCTGTGTGGCCGTGGCCGCCGGGCTGCATTGGTGGAAGGGCAACAACCTGCTGTCCATCTTCACCGCCACCGTCCTTTATATGTTTCTGGTGCAGGCCGTATTCTGAAATAAAAGAGCCGGGGCCGTATCTTATGGGATACAGCTCCGGCTCTTTTCAAACTTCCTTTTCCAGCAGCACCAGATCCACATCAGGAATCCCGTTGAACACGCAGGGAACAATGCCGATCTCCTCATAGCCCAGTTTGCGGTAAAATTCCCGGGCCACGGTGTTTTTCGCATTGGTATCCATGCGCAGGCAGGGCCAGCCCCTGCTGCGGGCGTAGTCCTCGTAAAAGGCCACGAAACGGCGGCCCAGCCCCTGCCGGGGCAGGGCGGGGTCCACCACCAGGGTGTGCAGCACGCAGACTTCCTCCGCCCGGGCGGGGCGGCGCCACTGCCCCAGGGCATAGGCGTCCACCTGGATCTGATTGATGACAGCCGCGGCCGCCACGCAGCCCGCCGCTTCCAGCACAAACAGATCCCCCCGGGCCAGGGCGGCTTCCGCCGTGGCCGCCACGGGGTACACCCCGGGCAGCCAGCCGATCCGGGCCAGCCCCTGCTGCTCCCGGGTTACGATCCTTTCATAAATCGCCGCCACGGCGGCCAGATCCTGTTCCGTTGCCTTGCGGATCATCGCAGCTCTCTCCTTCGTATGCTTTTGCAAAGGGCCGGGGCTGGGGGAGCGTGCTCCCCCGGCCCCGGCCCTTTTGTTCTGCGGACGGGATCACGCCGTCCGGTTACTGTTTCATGGTCATCAGCAGCTCGCCGTGCTTCACGGTGTCGCCGGCTTCCACGCGGATCTCGTCGATCACGCCGTCTGCCAGGGCCAGGACGGAGGTTTCCATCTTCATGGCCTCGATCACGGCCAGCACCTCGCCGGCGGTGACTGCGTCGCCCTTCTTGACGAAGATCTTGCTGACGGCGCCGGGGATCTGAGCGCCGATCTGGAGTTTGTCTTCGGGATCGGCCATGGGCACCTTCTTCACCTGGTCGGCGGCGGACTGATCCACCACGGTGACTTCCCGGCGCACGCCGTTGAGCTCAAAGATCACGGCGCGGCCGCCCTCGGCGTTCAGTTCGCCCAGGCCCACATATTTGATCACCAGGGTCTTGCCGTCCTCGATCTCCACCTGGCTGGTCTCGCCGGGGGCCATGCCGTGGAAGAAGATGTGGCTGCCCAGGCGGCTGATATAACCGTATTCGCGGCGCTTGGCCAGGAATTCCTCATAGACCTTGGGATAGAGGCACCAGGAAATCACAGCCCGGTCGCTGGGATCGTTCGTGCCGGTTTCCTGCATCAGTTCACCCAGCTTTTTCGCGTCCTTCTGGCTGATGAGGCCGCTCATCAGGCCCTTGAGGTGGGTGCGGGCGGCTTCAAAGTCGGCGGGGGGCAGCAGCTCGCCGGGGCGGCAGGTGATGGGCTGCTCGCCCTTGAGCACCACCTTCTGCAGCTCCTCGGGGAAGCCCCAGGCCGGCTGGCCCATCATGCCCTTGAAATAGCTGATCACGGAATCGGGGAAGCTCAGCTCCTTGCCCTTTTCCACAATGTTGTCCGGGGTCAGGTCGTGCTGCACCATGAAGATGGCCAGATCGCCCACCATTTTGGAGGAGGGCGTCACCTTCACCAGGTCGCCCAGCATATCGTTGACTGTCCGGTACATCTCCTTGACTTCCACAAAACGGTTGCCCAGGCCCAGGCTTTCCACCTGGGGCTTCAGGTTGGTGTACTGGCCGCCGGGGATCTCATAGCGGTAGATATCGGTGACCGGCGTTTTCAGATCGGATTCAAATTCGGTGTAGCGCTCGCGCACGTCGGACCAGTAGTCGGTCAGCTTCTGCAGCTGCATCAGGTCGATGCCGGTATCCCGCTCCTGGCCCTCCAGGGCGGCCACCACGGCGTTCATCGAGGGCTGGCTCGTCAGCGAAGACATGGAGGCGACGGCCAGATCCACAATATCAACCCCTTCTTCGGCGGCCATGAGCACCATGCTGTTCTGATTGCCGGAGGTGTCGTGGGTGTGCAGCTGGATAGGAATGTCCAGGGCGTCCTTCAGGGCCTTGACCAGTTCCCGGGCGGCATAGGGCTTCAGCAGGCCCGCCATATCCTTGATGGCAATGGCGTGGCATCCCCGCTTCTGCAGCTCCTTGGCCAGATCCACATAGTATTTCAGCGTATACTTCTCCCGGCTGGTGTCGGACACGTCGCCGGTGGAGCAGATGGTGCCCTCGGCAAACTTGTTCTGGCGGATGACCTCGTCCAGGGCCACTTCCATGCCGGGCAGCCAGTTCAGAGAGTCAAACACGCGGAACACATCGATGCCACTTTCCGCCGCCAGGCGGACAAATTCGCGGATCACATTGTCGGGATAGTTGGTATAGCCCACGGCGTTGGCGCCGCGCAGCAGCATCTGGAAGGGAATGTTGGGAATGGCCCGGCGCAGGGCGTCCAGCCGCTCCCAGGGGGATTCGTGCAGGAAACGGTAGGCCACATCGAAGGTGGCGCCGCCCCACATTTCCAGGGAAAAGCAGTTGTTCAGGATCTTGGCGGTGCCGTCGGCGGCGCGCATCATGTCGCGGGTACGCACCCGGGTGGCCAGCAGGGACTGGTGGGCGTCGCGCATGGTGGTATCGCAGATCAGCAGCCGCTTTTCGTTCATCACCAGCTTGGACAGGGCCTCGGGGCCGTTTTTGTCCAGATACTGCTTATAGCCCTCGGGAATGGCCCCTTCCACCACGGGTACCCGGGCAGGCTCATACATCTTTGCGCCGGCCTTGGGATCATTGACCACCAGGTTGCCGATGTACTCCAGCATCTTGCTGGCCCGGTTGCGGGACTCGGAAATGTCAAACAGTTCCGGCGTTTCGTCGATAAACTTGGTGTAGCAGGCGCCCCGGCGGAAGGTCTCGTTGGTCAAAATGTTGGTAATAAAGGAAATATTGGTCTTCACGCCGCGCACGCGGGTCTCGCTCAGGGCCCGCAGTGCCTTGTGGCAGGCGCCGGCAAAGGTGTTGTCGTGGCAGGTGACCTTCACCAGCAGGGAATCGTAGTAGGGGGAGATCTCCGCGCCGGCATAGCCGTTGCCGCCGTCCAGACGGATGCCGAAGCCGCCGGAGGAACGGTAGGCTGTGATCTTGCCCGTGTCGGGGGCGAAGTTGTTGGCCGGATCCTCAGTGGTCACGCGGCACTGGATGGCATAGCCCCGGGGGCAGATATCCTCCTGGCAGGTGATGCCGATCTCCGGCGCGCTGAGGGGCTTGCCGGCAGCGATGAGCAGCTGGGAGCGCACCAGATCCACGCCCGTCACCATTTCGGTAACGGTGTGCTCCACCTGGATGCGGGGGTTCATTTCAATAAAGTAGTGGTGCCCCTGGCTGTCCACCAGGAATTCCACGGTACCGGCGTTGACAAAGCCCACTTCCTTGGCGATCTTCACCGCGTCGGCGCACAGGGCGTCGCGCACCTTCTGATCCACGGAAAAGGCGGGGGTAAACTCCACCACCTTCTGGAAGCGGCGCTGCAGGGAGCAGTCGCGCTCGTGGAGATGCACCACATTGCCGTACTGGTCGGCCAGGATCTGCACCTCGATGTGCTTGGGCCGCTCCAGGAATTTTTCAATAAAGATGCTGTCATCGCCAAAGGCCTTGGCGGCCTCGCCCTTGACCAGGTTGAAGGCGGGGATCACTTCCTCCGGCGTGTCGCAGCGGCGCATGCCGCGGCCGCCGCCTCCGGCGGCTGCTTTGAGCATGATGGGGAAGCCGTATTCCCGGGCCTTTTCCAGGGCCTCCTCGCCGCTTTTCAGGGGCTCGGTGCCGCCGGGGATGATGGGCACGCCGCAGCGGATGGCCGTTTCCTTGGCGGCCAGCTTATCGCCCATCTGGGCCAGCACATGGGAGGGCGGGCCCACAAACACAATGCCGTTTTCCTCGCAGGCCCGGGCAAACTCGGCGTTTTCGGACAGGAAGCCGTAGCCGGGGTGGATGGCGTCCACATGGCGGCGCTTGGCCAGGTCGATGATGGCGGGAATGTTCAGATAGGAGCCCAGGGGGCCCAGTTTTTCACTCATCTGATAGGATTCGTCGGCCTTGGTGCGGAACAGGCTGTACGTATCCTCCTTGGAGTACATGGCCACGGTGCGCAGATCCAGATCTGCGCAGGCGCGGAACACGCGGATGGCGATCTCGCCGCGGTTGGCGACCAAGACCTTTTTGATCGGATGTTCGGTCATTCTATCGTCCCCTTCTTTTGATGAATCGGTGGTTGCTTCCTCCATGGCTGCGGCAGGGCGGCAGGACGCCGCCTTCCGCCAGACAGAACTTTTATAAAAATGTGATATTTAGTTTACCACAGTAGCGTGTGTTTTGCAATACATAGATTGTAAAATTGCAAATTAACCGTGGATTTTCACTGACAGACGCCGTTTTTGACATATTCCGGTTTTTGTAACCCATTTCAGGCCGTCGCAGGAAAATAAATCCGCCGCCCATTGTTTTTGGGCGGCGGACATTTCTCTTTTTATTGAAAACGGGAGGCGCTATTTTAGCCCGGCTCCCATTCCAGGGCCTGCTGGGGGCAGGCCTCCACGCACACGGGCACCTGCCCGCGGCGCACCCGGTCGATGCAGCCGTCGCACTTTTGGATCACATGGTGCACATCGAAAAAGATGGCGCCGAAGGGGCAGGCGCTTTCGCACTTTCCGCAGCCGATACAGGGAGCGTTGTCGTGGATCACAATGCCCGTTTCCGTATCCCGCAGGATGCTGCCCGTGGGGCAGACCGTGGCGCAGCGGGTGGTCACGCAGTGGAAGCAGCTTTGGGAATTGAAGGTCAGCTGCAGCTCGCCGCTTTCCATGCGCTCCTTGCGCACGATCTTGCGCAGCAGGGGTGGCGCGATATCCTTTTCATCCATGCACGCCACGGCGCACACGCCGCAGCCGGTGCATTTGCGCACTTCGCAATGAATACCCATAGCCATTTCCTCCTTTTCAAGCCTTGCGGATGCTGCAGCTCATGGTGCGCAGGGCAGGCACACCGGAGCAGGGATCCACCCGATCCTCCGGCAGGATGGAGCAGATGTCCGCCTCTTCATAATCCGGCAGCACCGCCACCATGCCCCGAGCCATGCCCCGGGTCAGCTGGGCCAGCATCTGCACGCTGCCCAGTTCCGTCACGATCTCCACCATATCGCCCTGGGCAATGTTCAGCAGCTTGGCGTCGTCCGGGTGGATCTCCACGGCCGGAGCCGCCTGCAGCGCCCGGATCCAGGAGATGCGGTGGGTGCGGGAATGGAAACCAAAGGTCTGCCGGTTGCCCACGCTCAGCACAAAGGGCAGCGCCCGCCGCTCCTGATCATCCCGGGGTTCCTGATATTCCGGCAGGGCCGAATGCCCGGCCTCTTCCATAATTTGAGATTTGAGTTCATAGCGGCCCGAAGGTGTCTTGTAACCGGCAGCGGTATAATCTCCCGGATAATAGATCTCCTCCGCCAGCTGGATCGGCTCGTCGGCGTGTTTGAGAATGTCCAGGGACAGATCCATCCGGGACAGCCAGTAATCATACAGATAGGCGGAGCCGCTGCAAAGCAGCCGGTCATTCGGCACGATGCGCCGGGCCAGGTCGCAGATGATGTCCAGATCCGGCCGGGCCTTGCCCAGGGGGGCGATCGCCGGCGGCGTATAGTAGACCCGGTGCTCCGGCGTGATGTGCAGCATCTCCCGCTCGAAGGACGAGCAGGCCGGGAGTACAATGTCCGCATATTGGGCGGTGCGGGTCATAAACAGATCCACATCCACAAAAAAGTCCAGCCCATGAAGGGCTTCGGCCCAGCTGCCGTTGTTGGGAAATTCGTTGATATTCAGCCCGAAAGAGCACAGGCCCCGCACCGGGTAGGGCGTTCCCTGGCGGATCTGCCGAGGCAGGTCTGCCAA
>CALDMR010000164.1 GCA_937915065.1 uncultured Clostridia bacterium | reverse complement strand
ATCGAACCAACGACACGAGGATTTTCAGTCCTCTGCTCTACCAACTGAGCTACAGAGGCATTTCTTTCTTTCAAAAGAGGAAGTGAACTTCTTTTCAAAAGAAAGTAAGTGGCGACTCGGAAGGGACTTGAACCCTCGACCTCCGGCGTGACAGGCCGGCGTTCTAACCAACTGAACTACCGAGCCAGGTAGTTAGGGGGAGTGGTGGGAACAACAGGGCTCGAACCTGTGACCCCATGCTTGTAAGGCATGTGCTCTCCCAGCTGAGCTATGCTCCCGTGTTTTCTCGGGTGAAGCAACATTCGTTATTATAAAGGCACGGAGCGGAAATGTCAACCATTAATTTGAATTTTTTTCAAATTTTTTTGTCGGCACTCCGCCCCGCCTTTTTTTACTTATTTTCCGCCCTTTGGATCAGGCCCTGCAGATCCTCGCCGCTGAAGCGGTGAACCTTGTCGCAGAACTGGCATGTCAGCTCCGCCTGCCCCTGCTGGGTCAGAATATCCCGCAGCTCCGAAGCGCCCAGGCTCAGCAGCGCCCGCTCGACCCGCTCCCGGCTGCAGGTGCAGCGGTATTCCACCGGGGCCGTCTCCAGGATCTCCAGCTCAAAATCCGAAAGCACGGTGCGCAGCATGGCCTCCGGGTCGTCCTGGGCCAGCAGCATCTTGGTCACCGCCCCGGCGGCGTACACGCCGGCCTCCACCTTGGAGATCACATCTTCCCCCGCGCCGGGCAGCAGCTGGATAATATAGCCGCCGGCACAGCGCACACTTTGATCCCGATCCACCAACACGCCCAAAGCGCAGGCCGTGGGGATCTGCTCGCTCTCCACAAAGTACTGGGCGATATCTTCGGCGATCTCGCCGCCCAGCATCTGCACAGACCCCACATAGGGCTCTTTCATATTCAGATCCTTGATGATGGTCAGCGTGCCGTCGGCACCCACAGCTGCGCCCACATCCAGCTTTCCATCCTCGCGCAGGGGCAGATCCAGCGCCGGATGCTCCACATAGCCCCGCACATTTCCTTCGTTATCCGACACCACCACAATCGCACCGATGGGGCCGCCGCCGTGAATTTGAACCGTCAGGCTGGCACCGTCGCCCTTCAGGGCATTTCCCATCATGGAAGCCGCCGCCAATGTGCGCCCCAGGGCCGCCGTGGCCACCGGCAGCGTTTTGTGAATCTGCCGGGCCCGCTCCGTCAAGGCGCGCGTGGTCACCGCCGTTGCCTTTACCATACCGTCCTTTGTGATCGCGCGTATCAGTTGATCCATAAACCTTCTTCACTCCCGAATACAAGTAAAATAAATGCGCTGCTCCTGTTCCCGCGGCGCGCGCAGCACACAGTCGCCGTAGGTGCGGATGTGCCCGAAACCGGCTTCCCGCAAAAAGCCCGTCAGCTCCTCCACTTCCCAGGCCTTCTCGTAGTGCTCCTCCTGGGATCTGCGCCACAGAGCGCCCTCCCGCTGAAAGATATCCATGCCGTATGTGCAGATGCGGCTGCGCTTGTTAAACTCCGTCCGCCAGACGCAATACACATCGTCCCCCTCATCAAGGAAGACCTGCCCGTCCAGTCCGCGCAGCTTTTCCGGCGTGTTGATGTCAAAAAGAAAGACACCGCCGGGCGCCACAAAAAGGTGCAGCCGCTGCAGTGTCCGCCGCAAGGCGCGCACATCCGTAAGATAATTGAGGCTGTCCAGGCAGCAGACCGCCGCCTCCACCGTGCCGTAGAGATCCAGCGTTTCCATGCTCTGCTGCAGATAGATGGGCGGGATCTTCTCCGGGCTCACCTGTTTTCCCGCAGCCTCGGCCAGCATGTCTTCCGATTGATCCACGCCGATCATCTCATATCCGGCCTCGGCCAGCAGGCAGGTCATTGTACCGGTTCCGCAGGCCAGATCCAGCACCGTATGCACCGGGATCCTGCTTTTCCCCAGCAGCTTCTGCAAAAAGGAGGCGCGCCGGCGATATTCCACATCTTCCGTCAGGCTGTCGTACGACGCGGCCAGTTCTTCATAGCAGCTCATTCTGCTTCGCCCTTTTCCCCTTCTTGCTCCGCCAGATTGCGGAACACATCTTCATAGCCGCCGGCGCCGTAGTTCAAAGACCGGTTGACGCGGCTGATGGTTGCGCTGGAAGCCCCCGTCTTTTCCAAAATATCGTTGTAGATCAGACCCTGGTTCAGCAAAGACGCCACCTCGTAGCGCTGCTCCATGGCACGCAGCTCCGGCACCGTGCACAGATCCTCAAAAAAACGGCAGCACTCATCCAGATTCTTCAACGAGAGAATCGCTTTATACAACTCGATATTCTTTTCTTTTTTGGATATCTTAGCCATCCCGCTTCTCCTTTACACTTGTGCAGTATTCACTTCTCTGCGCCGGGCAGACAGACGTTTGCCCGGCGCAGATCGCTTTTACCGGTATTTTAACATACTAAATTGTAAAAGTAAACCTCTTTTTTCGATTTTCTTTGCCCATCCAATGCACCGCGCCGCCTCCGACGGCATAAGGTGGCGTAAGGAGGGGATGCTTCAAATGAAAACCGTATTGGAGACGGCAGATTACACGATGCAGGAAGAGCAGCGCCAATGGGCTTCCGGCGACATATCGGTCATGACCGCCGACATCGCCGTTCCCCGGTTCGGCCGGGAGGACGCAGACCGCGTTTCCCGGCGGCTGAACCGGTATTACTGCCAATGCGTGGGCGCTTTTTTATCCTATTGCAGCCACACCCTGTATCCCCAGGCCCTGGCGGAATACAGCCGTGCCGATCCGGCAAGTGCAGCGCCGCCCCGGGCCCGGGCCAGCCTGCGCTGCACCGTCACCTGCAATCAGGATCGGATCCTCAGCCTGTATACGGACTGCACCGAGTGGGCCGGTACAAGCCGTTCCCTGACCCTGCGCCGGGCAGATACCTGGAATCTGGCCGAGGGCATGCCCGTCACCGCCCACGACTGCTTTCCCGGGGGAACCAAAATACGCCGGCTGTGCCTGTCCGCCGCCCAAGATCATTGCGCCCGGCAGCATGCCGCCGGGCTGTCCGTTTATGCAGGCGACCTTTCCCTGCGGCTGCGCCGTCATCTGAATCTGCGCAACTTCTACCTCAGTCCCGAGGGCTTTCATTTCTTTTATCAGCCCTATGCCATTGCGCCGGCTTCGGAGGGATGCCCCACCTTCCTTCTGCCATTCTCCGCAGACCCGGGCCCCATTTGGCCCGCCGCGGTTCTGTAACTTCTATTTCCGTTCTTCTTTATTTTTCGTTTCCCCGCGGGCCGTTTTATGCTATAATCTCCTCTGCAACTGTACAAACAAGGAGAATCACCCATGAACGAAAAAGAAGTGTCCGAAATCCGCCGCCGCTTCCGGGCGGATAAAAGCGCGATCAGCCACGTGCGGGGCTGCTATGTGAACGAAAAGCGAGAGATCATCTCCCGTTTCGACCAGTCTCTGGCTCTGCTGGGGCAAACGGAAACCGAAGAAATTTTGACCGTGCTGCGCAAAGCCCTCTCCGGCGGCATGCACAAAAACTTGACGAACATTGAATTTGAAACAGCCCAGGTGGCCGGCAGCCCCGAACACGGTCTGCTGATGAAGCTGCGGGATTCCCAGCTGAAGGACGAGGAAGCCGCCGAAGCCCTGTATGAAAAAATCATCGGCGCACTGAACATAGAAGGCAACTATCTGATCCTGTTGGCCTGCGATCAGTATGACGTGCCCTATCGCGCCAAAGACGACATGCTGCAGCACGACGCTTCCGAGGAAGTCTATTCGTACATTGTTTGCAGTATCTGCCCCGTAAAACTGGGTAAAAACGCCCTGACATTTGACGGCCGGGAGGGCGCTTTCCATAATTTGAGCGCCAACTGGCTGGTGTCCGCGCCGGAAGCCGGATTTCTCTTTCCCGCCTTTGACGAGCGCAGCACCAACCTGTACGGCGCGCTGTACTATACCCGCGACCCCGCCGAAAATCATCCGGAACTGGTGGACGCCCTCTTCCGCCGTCCCATTCTGATGCCCCCCGCCGCCCAAAAGCAAACCTTTCAATCCCTGCTCAGCGAAACGCTGAGCGAGGACTGCGACCTGGAGGTGGTACAGACCGTCCGCAGCCGCCTGTGCGAAATGATCGCCTTTCACAAAGAAAGCAAGATCCCGGAACCTCTGGCGGTATCCAAGTCCGCCGTCACCCGCATTCTCGACTCCTGCGGCGTTCCCGAAGAACGCACCCAGGAATTTGACGCCCGCTACGACGAGGAATTCGGCGCCGATACCAGCCTGAGCCCCCGCAATATTGTGGATACCAGGCAAATCGAAGTCAAAACAGAGGATGTGACCGTCCGCGTCAGCGGAGAGCGCAGCGACCTGGTGGAGACCCGGGTGATTGACGGCAAGCGGTACATCCTGATCCGCGTGGAAGATGGCGTCGAAGTAGACGGCGTTACCATTCATATCCCCTGAAACCTGTATCAGCCACCGTACATACGGGCGGCGCCGTTCCCGGCGCCGCCCGTTTTCTGCCGCCATTTTTCTCTCACGGCGCAAATTTCTTGACCGAACCAGCACTGCGCGGTATAATAAACATCATATAGAATCCACCCTTCTATGCGGCCCATTCCGCGCCGCAGAAAGCAGAGGCGAAGTTATGTCATCCACACCGAAGCGGCCCATTGTGGCCCCGATCTATGCCGCAGCCGCCACCTGGCTGCTGTATGCCCTCCTTTTCCCGCTGTACCGTCCTGCCCATTTTCTTGGCGCCCTAATTGCCGTAGCCGCTGTATTTTTCTTTTCCTGGCTGCTCTGCCGCAGCGGCGCGCAAAAATCCGAGGCCAACGCCGCCAAGGCCCGGGCTGCCCAGCAGCCCCAGGAACCTGCCACCGGCAACCCGGAACTGGACAAGATGATCAAAGACGGCGCCTTGGCCATTGAAGAAATGCGCCGGCTGGACCGCAATATCGAAGACGAAAAGATCAGCGCCGACATTGTCCGCCTGCAGCAAACCTCGGAAAAGATTTTCGACTATGTCAAATCCCACCCGAATCAGCTGGGCGACATCCGAAAATTTATGAATTACTATCTGCCCACCACACTGAAGATTCTGAACACCTATGACCGCATGAGCGCTCAGGGCGTGTCCGGCGAAAACATCGACGCCACTTTGGATCGCATCCGGCATATGATGGACACCATTGTGGCCGCCTTTGAAAAGCAGCTGGACTCCCTGTTCGGCGAAGAAGCCCTGGATATTTCCACCGACATCACCGTGCTGGAAACCATGATGGCCCGGGAAGGACTGACCGGCCAGGAAATGAAAGCAGAGCCCGCCGCCGAACCGGAAGAAACCAGCGGCATCAAACTGGAACTGTAACCCATATTGAGATTGAATCAGAATACAGGAGGATAAGACTATGTCCGAGAACACCATGCCGAGCTTGACTTTGACCCCGGAGGAAAACGAAACCGCCGCCGCAGTGGCAGAGGCTCCCACCCTGAGCCTGGATCCCAACGGCGAGGCCGCGGAAGCCGAAAAGAAAAAGGTGGAACCTGTTGTCGTGGACGACAGTATGTTGACCGAGGACGAAAAAAAGCAGGTTGATGAATTTTCCAAAAAAATCGATATTACCGATTCCAATCAGGTTCTGCAGTATGGTTCCGCCGCCCAGAAGAGCGTCTCCTCCTTCTCCGAAAGCGCCCTGGGCAAGGTGCGCACCAAGGATCTGGGCGCCGTGGGCGAAGACTTGACTGAACTGGTAGTGGAACTGAGGGGCTTTGGCGAAGAAGAAAAGAAAGGCTTTGCCGGCCTGTTCAAAAAGCAGCGCAACAAGCTGGAAGTGATGAAGGCTCAGTATTCCAAAGCCGAAACCAACGTGGAAAAAATCGTTCAAAATCTGGAAAACCATCAGATCACGCTGATGAAAGACATCGCCATGTTTGACCAGATGTATGAACTGAACCTGAAATATTATAAAGAACTGACTATGTATATTGTGGCCGGCAAAAAGCGCCTGGCCGCTGTGCAGGCAAACGAAGTGGCGCTGCTGCGCCAGCAGGCCGAGGCCTCCGGCAAGGCCGAGGACGCTCAGGCTTTCAATGACATGGTGCAGATGTGCGAACGTTTTGAAAAGAAACTGCACGACCTGGAGCTGACGCGCGTGATCTCCGTCCTGATGGTGGAAAAGATCCAGTCCTCCCTGGTCAATACCATCCCCCTGTGGAAAAGCCAGATGGTGCTGGCTTTGGGCCTGGAACACAGCCGCCAGGCAACCGCCGCCCAGAGCGCAGTGACCGAAACCACCAACGAGCTGCTGAAAAAGAATGCCGACATGCTGAAGATGGGCACCATTGCCACCGCCCGGGAGGCCGAGCGCAGCGTGGTCGACATCGAAACCCTGCAGCACACCAACGAGCAGCTGATCTCCACCCTGGACGAAGTGCTGAACATCCAACGCGAAGGAGCTGCCAAGCGCAAAGCCGCCGAGGCGGAATTGGGCCGCATCGAAGGCGAGCTGAAGCAGAAGCTGATGGAGCTGCATAAGTAAGCGGCCGTCATGCTCTCCTATAGAAAAAAGGAGGCGTTTCTTTGAATTTTTTGCAAAAGCGCAGCGTTGCGCTGCTTGTGTTGGCAGCGGCCATCGTTGCCGGCATCGGCATCGGCCAGTTGAAGAAGCCCTATGTGTCTGAATTAGACCCCGAAGGGATTCCCACCGAGTTTTCTTATGTTTATGATTACGCCGATATTCTCAGCGCCAACACGGAAAATTACATCACCAAAATGAACAACGGCCTTTTCAGCCTGACCGGCGGCCAAATCGCCGTGGTCACCACCAACGGCTTTAACGGCGACTCCCTCTACGACTACGCCATGGCCCTGGGCAACCAGCTGGGCGTGGGTGACAGCGGGCGGGACAACGGCATTGTCCTGCCGTTGGATACAGCCAACGGCGACGACTCTCGCAGCGGCGCTGTGGCCGTGCAGGGCGACGGTATCTATCGCGATCTGTCGGACAGCGAGATCACCCAGATCCTGGTCACCTATTTGCAGGAACCGTTCTATGACCACGAATACAACCGCGGCGTTACCAACACCTTTGACGCGTTTCTGCGCTGGTACGAATCTTATTACCATGTGGACATTCTGCCTTTGGACGAGATTTCCTACCAGCCCGTGGATCCCCCTGTCAACCCGGGCTCATCACCGCGGTGGTTTTCCTGATCCTTTTCCTGTTCCTGATTTGGTGGATACTGGATTACTGCCGTTATACCTCCTACCGCCGCCGGTACTGGCAGCCCGGCATGGGCATTCCCCCCGTGGTTTACCGCCCTGTTTTCTGGGGCCGGCACATGGGGTATCGTCCGCCTCCTCCCCCGCCTCCCGGCGGCCCGCGTCCTCCGAACCGGAATCATAATTCCCGGGGCGGCGGTTTTGGCGGCGGTAGCTTCGGCGGCGGCAGCTTTGGCGGCAGCTCTCGAGGTG
>CALDMR010000163.1 GCA_937915065.1 uncultured Clostridia bacterium | reverse complement strand
AGGCCAAGTTCCCCGCCATGTACAACGCCTTCACCTACGGCGCGCCCCCCCACGCAGGTATCGCCCCCGGCGTGGATCGCATGGTCATGCTGCTCAGCGCCGAGGAGTCCATCCGCGAAGTGATCCCCTTCCCCATGAACAAGAACGCCCAGGATCTGATGATGGGTGCCCCCGGCGAAGTGACCCAGGCCCAGCTGGACGAGCTGAACATTGCAGTCACCAAAAAGGAAGAGGAATAAAGGGCCCATCATGGATTTTCACCGAATCACTTCCCCCGCAGATCCCCTGTACCGCCCGGCCCTGGAGATCTACGGCCAAAGTTTTCCCCTGCATGAACAGCGCCTGCCCGCCTCCCAGGAGCAGATCCTCGCCCACCCCGCCTATCACTTCACCTGCCTGACCGAAGGAGAGCAGCTGATCGGCATCCTGCTTTACTGGGAAACAGCGGATTTTTCCTATGTGGAACACTTCGCCGTAGACACCGCCCTGCGGGGGCAAAATTATGGTGGCCGCGCCCTGAAAGAATTGTGCGCCGCCGGGCGGCCCGTGCTGCTGGAGATCGATCCCCTGACCACGGAGATCGCCGTGCGCCGCCAGAAGTTTTACCAGCGCCTGGGCTTCCAGGCCAACCCCTATGGCCACGTCCACCCGCCCTACCGCGCCGGGTTCCAGGACCATGAACTGATCGTCATGTCCTATCCCCAAGCCATCGGCGAAGGGCTATACCAAACCTTTGCCGCCTATCTGAAGGACGTTGTGATGGCGTGACCCCCCTTGCTGCAAAAACAGGCCCGGACGGATTCCGTCCGGGCCTGTTTTCTCCTTCATTGTTAAAAATCGGCAATCCCGTGACGCAAAAACAACCGTCTTTGTAAAGCGTACACAAAACAAGCCATTCCGATTTGTGAAAAACAGAGTCGGTCAAAATGCATAAAACCTGTTGACAATTCTAGGGATTTATAGTATATTATAGACACAAAAAAGAAAGGGGTGAGTCCAAAGACCTACTAAGGATCGCTTCTCCACAGTGAGGGAAGCAAGAAGAAACGCGCAGCCAACGAAGTCTTTTCAATCGCACCGGATGTTCCAAACCAGCTTTATCAAGCAAGATTGTGCACAAGGGAAACCAAGCAGGATTCCAATCAAGGCGCAGAACGGTTTGCAGAGAAACAGAGGTTATACGGAAAGTTCCGAGGACACGCAATTCTGAGCAAAAAATTTGGTTATAGAATCCGTAGAAAGAGTAGGTATTCGTCCATTGAACAACATTGAACATCAGCAGTAATCCCCCGGTCACGCAGGATGGCCGGGGGATTGATGTTTTTACAGCACCCGGGAGGGTGCTTTTTTTGCGGGGGCCTATGCCCCCGCCCCCTCTTTTTCGGGGGGCAGCGCCCCCGCAAAAAGAGCGCTCCGGCCCAAAAGCCGGAGCGCTCTTCCGCGCAAATCAAATTCCAGGATCAGTCCTTCATGCCTGCGGTGATGATGGCCATCTGATACACCTCGTCGGCATTGCAACCGCGGGAGAGGTCGTTGATGGGGGCGTTCAGGCCCTGCAGGATGGGGCCGTAGGCGTCGTAGCCGCCCAGGCGCTGGGCGATCTTATAGCCGATGTTGCCGGCCTCGATCAGGGGGAAAATAAAGGTGTTGGCCTGGCCTGCCACGGGAGAGCCGGGGAACTTCAGCTGGCCCACTTCGGGAGCCACAGCGGCGTCGAACTGCATCTCGCCGTCGATGGCCAGGTCGGGAGCCTGCTCC
>CALDMR010000162.1 GCA_937915065.1 uncultured Clostridia bacterium | reverse complement strand
TTCTTTTTTTGGGAGGAAAAGTACAAAAGGAAACAGGAGGTTGTAAAATGGCAGAAAAAAAGACGACGGTACCCTTTGACGGAACGCCGGAGCAGGCTGAGGAGCTGCGCCGCGTGATCAGCATGCTCAAGGATGAAAAGGGGTCCCTGATGCCGATCATGCAGAAAGCACAGGAAATTTACGGATACCTTCCGATTCAAGTGCAGACCATGATCTCTGACCAGACGGGGCATCCGCTGGAAGAGATCTACGGGATCGCCACATTTTATTCCATGTTCAATTTGAACCCTAAGGGCAAGCACAAGATTTCTGTCTGCCTTGGTACGGCGTGCTACGTCAAGGGTTCCGGCGCGGTGTTTAACAAGCTGCAGGAACTGCTGGAGATCGAGGGCGGCGAATGCACGCCCGACGGTTTGTTCTCCCTGGATGACTGCCGCTGTGTCGGCGCCTGCGGCCTGGCGCCCGTTATGATGGTCGATGACGAGGTCTATGGCCGCGTGGAGATCGACGACCTGCATGATATTCTGCAGAAATACCGGAATCAGTAAGGACGGGGGGACTTGAGAATGAAATTGACACTGGATAAAGTGAAAGAATTGCAGGCCCAGCTGAAAGATACCGTCGGCGAGCGTCCTGCGGATGCCAAAAAGACCCGCGTTCTGGTGGGTATGGCCACCTGCGGCCTGGCTTCCGGCGCGGGCAAGGTGATGAACGCCCTGAAAATGGCCTGCGAGACCCTGGGCATTGCCGACGAGGTGGAACTGGTCTCCACCGGCTGTATCGGTTTGTGCCAGTACGAGCCGCTGGTAGAAGTGCTGGCGCCCGGCAAGGAAAAGGTCACTTACATTAAAATGAATGCGGAAAAGGCCGAAGAGGTGGCCCGGAAGCATCTGCAGGGCGGCAAGGCGCTGGGCAAATATACCATGACCTATGCCGATGAGGAAGCGCCCAATAACGATGATGCGCCGGTCACGGCACTGGCCGACACGCCCTTTTATAAAAAGCAGGTTCGCATTGCACTGCACAACTGCGGCGTGATCGATCCGGAAAATATTGATGAATACATTGCCCGGGGCGGCTATCAGGGCCTGGGAAAAGCGCTGATGGAAATGACGCCCGACGAGGTGATCCAAACGGTATTGGATTCCGGCCTGCGGGGCCGCGGCGGCGCGGGCTTCCCCACGGGCATGAAGTGGAAGTTTGCCTCCGGAAACCGGGGCAATGTGCAGAAATATGTCTGCTGCAATGCTGACGAAGGCGACCCCGGCGCGTTCATGGATCGCAGCGTTCTGGAAGGCGATCCCCATGCAGTGCTGGAAGCCATGGCCATTGCCGGTTATGCGATCGGCTCCAACCAGGGTTATATCTATGTCCGCGCTGAATATCCCCTGGCCGTGGATCATTTGCAGAAGGCAATTCGGCAGGCCCATGAATACGGCCTGCTGGGCGAGCATATTTTCGGCACGGAGTTCAGCTTCGATATCGGCCTGCGTCTGGGTGCGGGAGCCTTCGTCTGCGGCGAGGAAACGGCGCTGATGACCTCCATCGAAGGCAAGCGCGGCGAACCCAGACCCCGCCCGCCTTTCCCTGCGGTCAAGGGTCTGTTTGGTCAGCCGACCATTCTGAACAACGTGGAAACCTATGCCAACATTGCCCAGATCATCACGCGGGGAACAGAGTGGTTCTCTGCCATGGGAACCGAGAAGAGCAAGGGCACCAAAGTCTTTGCCCTGGGCGGCAAGATCAACCACACCGGCCTGGTGGAGATCCCCATGGGCACCACCCTGCGCGAAGTGGTGGAAGAGATCGGCGGCGGCATTCCCAACGGTAAGAAGTTCAAGGCGGCTCAGACCGGCGGCCCCTCCGGCGGCTGCATCCCGGCCGACAAGATGGATGTGCCCATCGACTACGATAACCTGATCGCCATCGGCTCCATGATGGGCTCCGGCGGCCTGATCGTGATGGATGAAGATTCCTGCATGGTGGATATTGCCAAGTTTTTCCTGGGCTTCACCGTGGACGAGTCCTGCGGTAAGTGCACGCCCTGCCGCATCGGCACCAAGCGCATGTACGAGATGCTGGACAAGATCACCAAGGGCGACGCCACCATGAAGGATCTGAAGGAACTGGAAGACCTGTGCGAGTACATCAAGGATAACGCCCTGTGCGGCCTGGGCCAGACGGCCCCCAACCCCGTGCTGTCCACCATCAAGTGCTTCCGCGACGAATATGTGGCCCATGTGGTGGATAAGAAGTGCCCCGCCGGCGTGTGCGAGGATCTGCTGGTGTATATCATCAATCCTTCCAAATGCCGCGGCTGCACGCTGTGCGCCCGCACCTGCCCCTCCGGCGCTATCTCCGGCCTGGTCAAAAAGCCCCATTCCATCGACATCAACAAGTGCGTCAAGTGCGGCTCCTGCATCACCCTGTGCCACTTCGGAGCTATTACAAAGGAATAAGGGAGGGACGCCATCATGGAAGAAATCAAAGTTAAAATCAATGGCATGGAAGTCTCCGTTCCCAAGGGTGCCACGATCCTGGAGGCTTGCCGCATCGCCCATATCGACGTGCCGACGCTGTGCTATATGAAGGGCGTCAATGAAATTGGCGCCTGCCGCATGTGCGTTGTGGAGGTCGTTGGCGCCAAAACGCTGGTAACGGCCTGCGTGTATCCCTGTGACCGCGATGGCATGGAGATCCGCACCAATACCAAGCGCGTGATCGACGCGCGGAAGAAAACGCTGCAGCTGATGCTGTCGAACCACAACTGCGCCTGCCTGAGCTGCGTGCGCAGCGGAAACTGCGAACTGCAGGCCCTGGCCCAGAAATACGGTATCAATGATATTGAACGCTATGCCGGTGCAAAAACGCCCAGCAAGGTGGACGAGAGCGCATCCCATATGATCCGCGACAACAGCAAGTGCATTCTGTGCCGCCGCTGCGTGGCAGCCTGCACGGAATTCCAGGGGATCGGCGTTATCGGAGCCAATATGCGCGGCTTTAAGACCAACATCGGTTCGGCCTTTAAGATGGGTTTGGGCGAAACCAGCTGCGTGGCCTGCGGCCAGTGCATCGCCGTGTGCCCCACCGGCGCGCTGCGGGAGAAATCCTGCATTGCCGAAGTGTTTGAGGAAATCGCCGATCCCACCAAGGTGGTTCTGGTGCAGACGGCGCCTGCCGTGCGCGCCGCCCTGGGCGAAAGCTTCGGCAACCCCATCGGCACCGACGTGCAGGGCAAGCTGGCTGCTGCGCTGCGCCGGCTGGGCTTCGATAAGGTGTTTGATACCAATTTCGGCGCAGACCTGACCATTATGGAAGAAAGCTGCGAATTTATTGAGCGGCTGAAGAAGGGCAGAAACCTGCCGCTGATCACTTCCTGCTCCCCCGGCTGGGTCAAATACTGTGAACACTACTATCCGGAGATGACGGATAATCTGTCCAGCTGCAAGTCGCCTCAGCAGATGTTCGGTGCTGTGGCCAAGAGCTATTGGGCGGAAAAAACGGGTGTGGATCCCAAGAAGGTCGTCGTAGTGTCCGTTATGCCCTGCACGGCTAAGAAATATGAAATCAACCGGCCGGATGAAGCGGCCAACGGCATGCCCGATGTGGATTATGTGCTGACGACCCGCGAGCTGGCCCATATGATCAATATGACCGGCATTGAATTCAACGACCTGCCGGATGAGGAATTTGACGCGCCTTTGGGCAGCGGCACCGGTGCGGCGGTGATTTTCGGCGCCACCGGCGGCGTGATGGAAGCTGCGCTGCGAACCGCCGTGGAAAAGATCACCGGCCAGAGCGCGCCCGCGGTGGATTTCCGGGAAGTGCGCGGTGTGGAAGGCATCAAGGAAGCGACCTACAAGATTGCGGGCGCCGGTGATGTCAAAGTGGCCGTGGCCTCTGGCCTGGCCAATGCCCGCGTATTGCTGGATCGTGTGAAGAGCGGCGAGGCGGACTATCAGTTTATTGAAATTATGGGATGTCCCGGCGGCTGCGTCAACGGCGGCGGTCAGCCCCAGGTGCCTTACAGCATCCGCAACTTTGTGGATGTGCGGGCTGAGCGGGCCAAGGTGCTGTATGATCTGGACGCCAACAATCCGATGCGCAAGAGCCACGAAAACCCCGATGTTTTGGAGCTTTACGCCAACTATTTAGAGGAACCGGGCAGCGAAAAGGCCCATCGCCTGCTGCATACGACCTATGTAAAGCGCAGGGTCAACGAAAAGGTGTAAACCCGGCGGTGAAAGCCGCGCGGCAGCCGGCGCCCCCCTCCTGCGGGAGGGGGGCGCTGCTTTTTGCTGCTGCAGGGAGGAAAACTGCGGGAAGAACCGGGGGATACTGGCCTTCTGCCATTGCATGAAGGCGTTGGATTTGCTATAATAGCGCCATAAGAGAGTATGTGCCATTCGGCACAAAAGGAGAAGAAAGGCGATGAAGCAACGCTTGCTGTCCAAGGCGTGTGCCTGGGCCCTTTGCGCTGCGCTGGGGGTTGCCCTCGCAGGACCTGCTGCGGCAGAAGAAGCGGGCGGGGGGCGTGCGCCGGCAGAACAAACGGAACAAGCGGCGGGGCCGGATCAGGCGGTTCCCGGGGCGCTGCCTGCCGGAGTGACTGTCAGCGCTTGGGCGGCAGAGGAAGTGTCCAAAGCCAGGGCATTGGGTTTGCTGCCGGAAACGATGGAATTGGGCGGCGACTATACTGCGCCCATTGACCGGGCGCATTTTGCCCGCCTGGCGGTGGAATTGGTGGCTGTTTGCCGGGAAACAGAAGTTCCTCTTATGCTGGCAGAAGCACAGATCCCTTTGGCGGAACCCGATGAAACGGGCTTGCTGCGGACATCAGAGCCCCGGTTCAGCGATACGGACAGCGCCTATGTGGAATTGGCGGCAGATTTGGGAATCGTCCGGGGCAGCAATCTGGGCACCTTTGGCCCGGAACGCAGCATCACCCGGGCGGAGGCTGCCGCCATGCTGCAGCGCACCATGGCGGCTCTGGGCCGGGTGGACGCCAATGTAAAGCCCAAAGTATACAGCGATGCCTATACCATTCCGCGATGGGCTGCGGAGTCGGTGCAGTATATCTCCGGGCGGACAACCGGGGACGGGCGGGCTGTGATGGGCGGTGTTTGGGGAAAGTTTATGCCCCAGGGCGCCTATTCTGCGGAGCAGGCCATCATCACGCTGTTGCGCTGTTATGAGTCGGCGGCGGTGGAGGATGTGTATGCAGATTGGCGCAGCGCGCCGGGCTATGACACGGTGGAGATCGCCCTGACCTTCGGCGGGGATTGTACCTTTGGCCGGGGAAAGGACTTTGCATATCACAATTCCTTTGACCAGATGTATGACCAGAAGGGGGCGGCCTATTTCTTCGGCAATCTGAAGGATTTTCATAACGACGATTTGACCATGGTCAATTTTGAGGGAACCTTGACCAACTCCACAGCGGCCCGGGACAAGCAGTTTGTTTTTAAGGGCCGGGCGGAATACGCCGGGATTTTGTCTGCCGGCAGCATCGATGTGGTCACGGTGGCCAACAACCATTCCATGGACTATGGCCGGCAGGGGTTCAACGATACGATCCGGAATCTGTCGCCCCATGTGGCCATTTCCGGCTATGACCGGCTGCCGGTGGTCACGGTCAAGGGGGTAAAAGTGGGCTTTGCCTCCAACACCGGCTGGGGCTTTGACAGCGCGCAGAAGCGGTTTATTACCAACTCCGTGGCGGCGCTGCGGGAGAAAGGCGCGGAGATCATCGTGTTCAACTACCATTGGGGGATCGAGCGGGAATACCGCAGCAACGCTACGCAGCGGGCCATTGCCCATTATTGCATCGACAGCGGGGCAGATCTGGTGATTGGCCACCACCCCCATGTGGTGCAGGAGGTGGAAACCTACCGGGGGAAGCAGATCGCCTATTCGCTGGGGAACCTCAGCTTTGGCGGCAACCGCAATCCCACGGATAAAAATTGCCTGATTTTCCGGCAGAATTTCACAGTGGATCTGGACAGCCGCGCCATTGTTTCCGGCACATACCGGGCGCTGCCCTACAAGATCTCTTCGGTCGATTACCGCAATGACTACCGGCCCACGCCGGCATAATCCCGCAGAAAAGGAAGGAACCTGAATTGGAATTATATCATGGCCGCCCGGCAGACGCCGGAGGGCGATTGGAGAAGGAACGGCGGACCTATGATCTGCTGGACGCTCTGGGGATTGCCTATGAGCGCACAGATCATGAGCCGGCGGGCAATATTGAGCAGTGCAAGGCCATCGACAGTGTGCTCGATGTGGTGATCTGCAAGAACCTGTTTCTGTGCAACCGCCAGGAAACGGCCTTTTACCTGCTGATGATGCCGGGCGATAAGCTCTTCAAAACAAAGGACTTGTCGGCCCAGCTGGGGGTATCCCGGCTGAGCTTTGGCAAGGCGGAGGCCATGGAGCGGCTGCTGGATGTGACGCCCGGCAGCGTGAGCATCATGGGCCTCATGAATGATCCGGATAACCGGGTGCAGCTCGTCATCGACGAGGATGTGCTCCGGGATCCCTATATCGGCTGCCATCCCTGCATCAATACCAGCAGCCTGAAAATTGCCACGGCAGATATTCTGGAGCGCTTTCTGCCGGCGGTGCACCATCAACCCATTATCGTACATTTAGAAAATCAGACAACGGAGGAATGAATTATGATGAAATTTTACGGAACTATGATTTGCCAGGATTGCGTGAAGGCAAGAGAAGCGCTGAATGCGGCGGGCGTGCTGTTTGATTATGTGGATATCACCACGTCGCCCGCGGCGCTGCGGGACTTTCTGCGCCTGCGCGACACCCATAAGGAATTTGACGCTGCGCGCCGGGATGGCCGGATCGGCATTCCCTGCTTTGTGAAGGACGACGGCACGGTGATCGTGGGCGCACAGACGCTGCTGGATGCCGGCCGGGCATGAAAAAGGAAATCGCGGCGCTGAGTATGCACGAGCTGCGGGTGACCAGCGTTTACACCGGTTCCATTGGAGATTTCCGCTACCGCTTCCACATGGAGTTTGACTCCAACGAACTGGACGCGGCCACCTATACCAAGTGGTGCTATGAAAAAGCCACGGATGTGGAGGAAGCCCATTTTACCATTGAAAACGGCGACTTGACGGAGCTGAAGCAGTGGCTGAACGAGCGGTATTATACATACTTTCCGGATGCGCCGGTGGAGTGAAGGAGGCTGTCATGCTGATCGGTAAAGAAGTGACCCACGAGTACCGGGGGCGCGGCACTGTGGTTGCCCAGGAATCAGGGGTTATCACGGTGCGCTTTGGCGCGGACTACGATTTGGACTTTCCTTATCCCGGGGAGTTTACCCATATGCTGAAGCTGCGGCAGTACGACCCGGAGGCCCAGGCCGCAATCGACGCGGACATCCGGCAGGACAGGCTGGAGCGGGCCGAGGCCTATCGCAGAAGAAAGGAGCAACCCCATGCATGAATTGGCAGAAGCGTTCGACAGTCTCTGGTTTTTGCTGAACCTGGTGGAAGGCGTGCTCTTTTTGGCCATGGGCGTTTATTTCTCTGTGAAGCAGGATGGGGGCGCTTTCCTGATCTCTAACTTTTCCCACCTGCCCAAGGCGCAGCGGGAGCGCTATGATATGGAAGGGTTGGGCAAATATCTGCGCCGTGTGTTCACGCTGTGTGCAGTGGTATGCATTGCCGGCGCCTTTGCGTCCATTCCCTTCGGCCCTCCGGCCTACTGGATCACGACGGTGCTCTGGATCGCTGTGGCGGTGGCCACGCTGCGGGTGGACAACGAAAAGCTGCTGAAAAAATACCGCAAAGAGTGATGAAAAAACGGCTGCCCCCGGGCGGCCGTTTTTCATTTTGGAAAATTTCTGTGTAACCTCGGGGAGGATATGCTGTGTATCAAGATAGAAGGACAAAGGAGGGAGCTGGCGTGGAGGATGGGCAGATCATTGACCTGTATTGGCAGCGCAGCGAGGAAGCCATTGTGCAAAGCGAACGGAAATACGGCGCCTACTGCCGGGCCATTGCCTGCGCGATCCTGACGGCACGGGAGGATGCGGAGGAATGTCTCAGCGACACCTGGCTGGCTGCCTGGAGGGCCATGCCGCCCCAGCGGCCTGCGGTGCTGCGGACGTTCCTGGGCCGGCTGACTCGGAATTTGTCGCTCAACCGTCAGTTATACAATGCAGCGCAAAAGCGCGGCGGCGGGGAGGTGACCATCGCCTTGGAAGAATTGAAGGAATGCGCCGGCGGCGAAAGCGCGGAGGGAATGCTGGAAGCGGCGGAACTGGGGCGGGTAATCGACGCCTTCCTGCG
>CALDMR010000161.1 GCA_937915065.1 uncultured Clostridia bacterium | reverse complement strand
ACAGCGGAAATGTATGAGGCCACGGGCGCGGCAAACATCGCCTTTGAGCGGCAAACCGACACGCTGGCCTATGACATTCAGATGATCAAAAACCTGGGCGCAAACTTTTTGACGGAGCTGGGCACCAATATTCTGCCGTATGTCAGAGAGCTGGCAGAGGCGGCCCTGCCCGTCGTGCAAGAGGCCCTGGGCAAGATCGGGGACTACATGACAGGAACCATCATACCGGCGGCGGAAGCGGCGGTAAAATGGGGTTCCGAAAACAAGGATCTGATCCTGGCGCTGGCCGCCGGCATATTGACAGCGGTGGCCGCTTATAAGGCGTATAAGCTGGCGGTGACTGCATACAACGCCGTTATGGGCGTCTACAAGGTAGTAACCGCAGCCAGCGCAACGGGCACATTTACCCTGGCTGGAGCCATGACCGCGCTTAATCTGCCCGTCCTGGCCGTTGTGGCGGCCATCGGCGCGGCGGTAGCTATCGGCGTTCTGCTGTACAAAAACTGGGACACCGTGAAAGCAAAGGCCGCGGAGCTGGGCGCAAAAATAGCGCAGGTGTTCGGAAATATTCAGAACTGGGCCACCACTACCATTTCCAATCTGGTGGCCGCGTTTCAAACAAATTTCCCTATGCTGTCCGCCTTTATCACAGGATGGTGGCAAAGCATACAGGCAGCCGTTGAAAATGTAAAAGCTATTTTCACAAATATCATTGAATTTGTGCAAAATGTTTTTTCTGGAAACTGGAGCGCGGCCTGGCAGAATATTGTGAATATTTTCGGAAATTTGTTCGGGATGATCGTAAATCTGGCAAAAGCACCGATCAACGGGGTCATTTCGGCCATTAACTGGGTGCTGGAGAAGATCAACAGCATTTCCGTGACGATCCCGGACTGGGTGCCGGGCGTGGGCGGCACAACCCTGGGCTTTAATATCCCGACCATTCCGGCCCTGGCCGCCGGCGGTATTGCAACGGCCCCCACACTGGCCATGATCGGTGAGGGCGGAGAGCCGGAGGCGGTCATGCCGCTGTCCAAGCTGGCGGCCCTGCTGGACGAATGGACCAAGCCGAAACCGCAAGGCGGCGGAAGCCCGGAGGACGGCGACGGGGACCGGATCGTGTGGTCCCCTGTGTTCAATTTCTACGGCAACACCACCAAGGAGGAGGCCGTGGAAGCCGCCCGCATGAGTTTTGCGGAGTTCAAAAAGAGGTACAAGCAGATGAAAGCCGAGGAGCGGCGCAAAAAGTTTGCCCCGGCGTAAGGAGGCCCGCACATGGCAAAAACCTACACCACCCAACAGGGGGACGCCTGGGACGCTATCGCGCACAAGGTATATGGAAGCGAAACATATACAGGCTGGCTTATGCAGAACAACCTCCCCCTGCTGGATATTTTCGTATTTGAGGCGGG
>CALDMR010000160.1 GCA_937915065.1 uncultured Clostridia bacterium | reverse complement strand
CCCGCCGTTTCATACACAGAATGCATGGCCAGCTGTGCCAGGCCGATATCCACCATGTTCAGCGATACCTGCGCATTGGACAGGTTGCCCAAAGTGCTGCCGCCCAAACTGTCCGAATGGTTGTGGAACACCTGGGTAGGTACACCGGCGCGGCCGCAGATCTCCCGGAACATGGCCGCAGATACCGAATCGGTGCAGTATTTCTGGTTGGCGCTGAACTTGAGCACGATACCCTGATTCATATGAGGATGATTTGTGGGATCCGCCGCGCCGACATGATTGGGATGGACGGCGTGGGCATTGTCTGCCGACACCATAAAGCCGGAAGCCAGCGCCATGAGGTACTCCTCCTTGCTGCGGCCCAGGCTTTCGTTGATCCGCAGCAGCGTATCCAGCAGCGCAGTGGATGCCGCGCCCTGCTTCGTACCGCTGCCCACTTCCTCGTTGTCGAACACCGCATAAACCGAAATCGTATTGGGGTGTCCGCCCTGCAAAAAGCCCTGCAGATTGGCGAAGGTGCACTGCAAATCGTCCAGCTTGGGCGAGGAGACATATTCCCCATGCGCGCCCCAAACCGTTCCCTCCTGGCGGCAATACAGGAACAGATCGGAACCCAGGATCTCTTCTTTTTTCACGCCCGCAGCCTCGGCCACAATATCCATGAAGCAGCCCTTGGCCGTTTCATCGCCCAGCAGCGGCAGCATATCCTTCTGGATACTGTATTTGTACCCGTCGTTGACGGCGCGGTTCATGTGGATGGCCAGGTTGGGGATCATCAGCAGATCCCGATCCACATTGACCAATTTGGACACCAGCTGATCCCCCTGGCGCACCACTACCTTGCCCGCCACGGACAGGGGCCGGTCAAACCAAGGCGCGCAGAGCATCCCGCCGTATTTTTCCACGTTCAGCTCCGTGTAAACCCCATCGGCGCAAATGTCCATATTTTCTTTGATCTTAAAGGTAGGAGAATCGCTGTGGGAAGCTGCAATCTGGAAGCCCCGGATCTCTCCCCGGGGAATCTTAAAGGCCAGAACCGTGGACAGATTGCGCCGCACAAAATACTGTCCCCCCGGCTCCAAAGTCCATTTCTCGCCCTCGTTCAGCTCAGAAAATCCCCGTTCCTGCAGCTGCTGCGCGATATTTTCCACCACATGATAGCAGCTGGGGCTGCGGTGGATAAAGTCGATCAGTTCCTTAGTCAAATCGCCCATACTATCATACCTTTCTTTTCTAATGTCCGCCGGCACACGGCGGCGGCACTCAGCCCATACCCCCGCAAAGGGAATCCGCCAAATGCGCCAAACAGCAATTCGGTTTCAGTTTTTCCGAAAGTGTTCCATCCATGCGCCGATGGCATAGCAAGCCGGGGCCAGCACGGCGGCAACGATCGCAGCCGGCAGTTGTGTTGTCATCAATCATTGGCCGCCCTGTTCCCGGCGCTGAAAAACGGCGGGCACCTTGTGGGCCCGCCGTTTCCGCGCGTTCAGTCAAACAATTCGTTGAGGATGCGCACCACCAGCGTGCGCGGAAGAATAACCGGCAAGCCCGTCGCTTCCTCAATGGCACGCTTCATCTCCACGGAATAGCCCATGCAGTCCGTGCAGAGAAAGGCCAGATCTTTATCCTTGAAAAATTCCGCCGCCTGGCGAACCTTTTCAAACTCCAGATAGGGCGAGGCGCTGGTGATCTCCACATCAACACCGCTGCGCCCCCAGAAACGGCGGCCCTGCTCCACCTGTTCCGGCAGAGGCACCAGCACACCGATCCGCTTGCCGTCGGCCAGCTTCTGCACCACGGAGTGGAACAGGGGCTGGGGCTCCAGCAAAATCTTTTGGTGCTCAAAGGCGGGAAACACGCCCGTGCAGAACAGAATAACGGCATCTGCCCCCTCCTGCTCCGCCTGGCGGATCTTATCCTGAACCAGGGGTGTCACATACCGTTCGGCAAAGCGGGCCTGGCGGCCGTCCCGCATCCGGGATACCAGCACCTCGTCGCCCTCGCCGGGCGCAAACCGGGCCTGCACTTCTTCAAGGGTAAAATCGTCCAGCGCACCGTATTCCCGCAGCTCCACATGCTCCGGCAGCAGGGGCATGATATCTCCGGTGATGTCCACCCGGGGCGCCTGGCCGATGGTCACGGCGCCCAGGATCTTCCGCTGCCGCATCTTATTTACCGAAGGTCTGGAACTGGTTCATAGTTCCGTACAGCTCGATCAGATGGTTAAACTCCTTCTCATCGTAGAAAGACAGCTTGCCGGCGCCGAAATCCTTGGCAACTTCCACGGCGAAGCGGGCAGCCACTTCCACATCCAGGGGATGGCTGGCGCCGGTGGCACAGCCGGCCACGGGCTGCTCAGTGGTGATGGCCACGCCCACCACAGGCGCATTGGTGGCGGTAGCGGGCTGCAGAATGCTGTTCAGATGGTGCAGGTCATTGCCGTAGGGGGTGATATCCTGCTGTGCGCAGGGGAAAATGGAGGGCAGCTTGCCGGTCACCCGGGTCATCACATCCATCAGGTCATTGCTGACTTCCAGAATGTAGCCTTCCTTAATGGTGTTGGAAATGGCGATGCCGTTCAGATTGATCACGCGGTTGCCCTTGGTGGTGTCGATGGACAAAATAGCGTCCATTCTCTCATCCACTTCCATGCGGTTGCACAGTTCCATATCAATGGGAGAATCCATGAAAGGCACGGGGAAATGCTCCTGGGTGGGGGCATCGGGGCAGATGTGGGTGGCAATGAGCACATCGCCGGGGAGCACATCGCCGTTCTTGTGCATCTGAGCCAGCTTCAGCGCAGCAGACAGAGCTGCCAACGCGCCGTCACCGTCGGAAGTGAAGCCGGTCACCTCGGGCCGCGCGCCCAGGCCGCCCAGGCGGCCGATGATACCCAGGGTGGGCACCGTGCCGCCGGAGGACTTGCCGTTGCTGCCCTTGATCAAAACCTTGATGCAGTCCGTAGAACCCTTATCGCCGGTCACGGTTTCCACCGTCACTTCGTCGGCACCCTGGGCAAGCAGCAGTTCCTTGGCGGCAGCGCCATTGGCCTGCGGGGTATCCAGCAATTCAAACAATTCCAAAACCTGTGTCAACAACATCGTTGTTTCCCTCCTAAAAGTCATAAGTAGATTTAGTTTATCTCAATCCGCACAGTTCGTCAATAGCCGCGCCGCGAATTCTTTGCGCCCGCAGTCCCCAACTCATTCCAAAGGGTGCATCCCAGGATCAATCCGCCGCCCAGAAGCTGCCAGGGGCCGATCCCCTCGCCCAAAACCAGCACAGAAACAGCCACCGCCACCAAAGGATCCACATAGCTTAAAATCGCAGTCCTCTGCCCCTGCAGATCTTTCAGCGCAGAAAAATACAGGCAGTAGGCCAGCCCTGTATGCACCAGCCCGACGATCAGCAGACATACCCAGCCCGTACCGTCCAGCAGCTCCGGATGAAAACCGCCGGTGCAGGCCACATAGGGCGTCAACACCACAATCGCCGCCAACATCTGCAGCACGGTTCTCGGCAGCCCCGCTGTCTGCCGCAGGCCCTTGTTCATCAGGATCACCGCCGCATAAAAAACCGCCGCGCCCAAGCCAAACAAAATCCCCCGCAGATGATCCTGCTCCGCTGCCGGGCCCCCCAGGCCGATGACCAGCACCAACCCCAGGGTGGACAGGGCAAAGCAGGCCACCTGCCGACGGGTCATCCGCTCCCGAAACAGCAGCGGGCAGGCAATCATCACAATCACCGGCGCGAAATAATAGCTCAGCGTGGCGATCGACACCGTGGTATACCGGTACGCCTGAAACAGCAAAATCCAGTTGACGCCCATGGCCGCGCCGGAAACTGCCAGCAGCGGCAGCTCTCCCTTCAGCTGCCGCCAGGCCACCCGCTCCCCCCGCAGCGCCAGATACAGGCCAATTACGGCCACCGCGATCAAAGCCCGGTAAAGGGCCAGTTCCCCGGAAGGCAAGCCGGTCTGCCGCACAAAGGGCGCCAGCGTTCCGAAAATCGCCATTGCTGCGATCATTTTAGCACTGGCCGACGGAGTATTTCCCATGGTTCTCTCCTCCTCACCGTATAGTAAAAGCAGCCCCCGGGGGAGCTGCTTTTGCCGCAGGACTCAGGCCTCCGTACCGCTGGCGCCCGTTCCCACATAAGAATGGTCCACCTGGATCACCGCAAAATAGCGGTGGCCCTCCAGGTTTGCCACAAACTCATTCAGCCGTTCCTTTACCGCGCCGTCGCTCAGGCGGAACTGGTACGGCAGCAGCACATCAAAAATCACGTTGGTATGGGTAGGCCCTGCCACCACGCGGAAATCGTGGATCGTGATCACCGGGTCGATGGCACGCACCTCCGCCAGGATCTTCTCCCGCAGACGGTTGACCTCAGGGTCATCCGTCACAATGGGATCCATATGGATCACCGCATCACACCGCAGCTGTGTACGCAGTTCACTTTCAATGTTGTCGATCGCATCATGCAGCGCCAGAATATCTCCGTGCGCCGGCACCTCCGCGTGCAGGGAGATCATCACCCGGCCGGGGCCGTAATCGTGAACGATCAGATCATGCATGCCCTGCACTTCCTCGTGGGACATTACGATCTGCTCGATCTGCTTCACAAACGCCTCCTCCGGCGGCTGCCCCAACAGGGGGCTGATGGTATCTTTGGCCGCGTTGATCCCGGAATAAAGAATGAACGCCGCCACCAGAATGCCGCACCAGCCATCGATCATCACACCGGTGCACTGGCCAATCAGCGTGGCCGCCAGCACCACCGCCGTGGCCGCCGTATCGCTGAGGCTGTCGGCCGCCGTGGCCTTCATGGCGGCGGAATCGATCCGCCGGCCGATGGAGCGGTTATACAGGTACATGTAAATTTTAACAGCAATGGATACCGCCAGGATAACCACCACCAGAACGCCGCCTTCCACCGGCGCCGGATGCAGGATCTTGTCCACCGAGGATTTCAGCAGTTCCACACCCATCAGAATGATCAAAAAGGAAACAACCAGCCCGGAGATATACTCGATCCGCCCATGCCCGAAGGGATGATCCGGATCCGGAGCATGCCCCGCCAGCTTGAAGCCGATCAGCGTGATCAGCGAGGATCCTGCATCGGACAAATTGTTGATCGCATCTGCCGTAATGGCAATAGAAGCCGCCAAGGTTCCGGCTATAAACTTCCCTGCAAACAGCAGGATATTCAAGCAGATCCCCACCGCACCGCACAAAATACCGTAGCGGCGGCGCACCTCCGGATCATTTACCTGCTCCCGGTTTTGAATCAGAAGCCTGCTCAGAAATGAAATCACACCATGTACTTCCCTTCCATGTATTACAGGGCACGGAACCCCTCATGTTTCAGCCGCACGGAGCCATCCATCCCAGCCCGCAGCTTTTCCAGCATGACGCCGCGATCCCGGTTCAGCGTCCCCCGCAGGTTGAGGTAGTTGGAGGCATGGTTCATGCGGAACACGCTCCCCTCACTATCCGTATGCCGCAGCAGTTCATATGTTTCCGCCAACACCTCCTGGGCGGACAGCAGCGTCAGGGAACCGTCACCGACCCATTGGGCCACCGGTGTGCCCGGCTCCACCATCAGCGTCAGCAGTCCGATGTACTCTGCCCGAATGGCAGACAGCGCCCGGCCGGTGGCCTCGGCATGCTCCTGCCACTGTTCCCGGCCGCCCAGGCCGGAAATGGCCGTGACCGACACCGCCATACCTTCTCCGCGAACCCGCTGGGCAGCCTCCACGATCTGCCCGGCGCTGCAGCCCTTGCGCATCCGGCGCAGCACATCGTCACTGCCCGACTCCAGCCCCATATACACCATTTGCAAATTGGCTTCCCGCAGCGCCTTCAATTCCGCGTCTGTTTTCCGGCGCACACTTTTGGGCGAGGCGTAACAAGTCACCCGCTGGCACTCCGGCAGCTCCCTGCGAATGTAGTCCAGCACCCGCAGCAGATCCTCCGTTTTTGCCATCAGCGCATCGCCGTCAGCCAGGAACACCCGGCCGATGGAACGGTACTGCCGGCGGCACCAGGCAAAGTCTGCCAGCACATCCTCCACCGGGCGCACATAAAAGTGTTTGTCCGCATACATATCGCAAAAGGCGCAGCGGTTATGGCTGCATCCCACCGTCATCTGTACGATCAGGCTGTACGCCTCAGAGGGCGGGCGGTAAATATTTCCAATATATCGCATCTTACAGCTCCATAGCGAAGAGGGCCGCGCCCAAAGCGCCGTTGAGCTGGGCCTTTTCCGAGATGCACAACTGCACTCCCAGCCTGCGCTCGATGGCGTCCACCACGCCCCGGTTCTTGGACACGCCTCCGGTCATCATATAGGCGCCCTCGCCGCCCACGCGCTTGACCAGCGCGCAGGTTTTAGACGCCACCGACTCGTTCAGCCCGTGGATAATATCCGCCGCGGTCTTGTCCTGCGCGATCAGAGAAACCACTTCAGACTCGGCAAACACCGTGCACATACTGGAAATGGTGATATCCTCCTTCCAGGTCAGGCCCATGGTGCTCATATCTTCCAGCGACAGCTCCAGGGTGCGGGCCATCAGTTCCAAAAAACGGCCCGTACCGGCGGCGCACTTATCATTCATCACAAAATTGGTCACATTTCCGGTGTCATCGATGCGGATCACCTTGCTGTCCTGCCCGCCGATATCGATGATGGTCCGCACTGCGGGATTCAGGAAAAAGGCCCCCTTGGCGTGGCATGTGATCTCGGTGATGGATTTGTCGCCGCACTGAATGGCCGTCCGGCCGTAGCCGGTGGTCACCGTGGCCGTCAGATCTTCCCGGCTCAGCCCCGCCTGCCGGAGCGCTTCCTCCAAAGCGCGGTCCGCCCCGGCGGCAGCTCCCGCGCCCGTGGGCAGGATCACCTGGGCCACGATCTGCTTCTGGGCGTCCAGAATGACCACATCTGTACTGGTGGAGCCACTGTCAATGCCCACATACAGTTCTTTTCCGTTCATGGTTTTCTTCCTTTCATGCACGGTCTCCGCAGCGGGGGCCATGCTTTCTGCAAAGGCCTCCAGCCGCGTCAGCAGCTGTCCGCTGCTCTGCACCGTATAGTCCGATTCCAGCTTCAGCATGGGGATCGTCAGATCCCGGCGCAGCTGAGAATATTCAAAGCCGTAATAATCGCAGAATTTTACCGTGTGGTAAATCACTGCTTTCAGATGGGGATCGTTGATCAGCTGCCGCCGGCCGGCGTTGTCCGTCATGCGCATGCAGGGCAGCTGCCCCAGCAGCGCCGCGGCGTACCAGTCCATCAGGGCGTCAAAGTCCTCCAATTCCTCCGGTGGCGCCGGCAGAGAACGGTTGTTCACACAGGTGTCGTTCCGCACCGGCAGGGGCATGGTCTTTTCCATCATCTGGAACAACTCGTCGCCCACCCGGGCGCCCAGCACGCTGATATGGGGCTCCGCCGGCCGCTGCCGCTCTGTAAAGGCCGCGCAGAAGGCCTGCCGGTCAAAGGCCTTGCCCTTATAGGCGCCGTAAGCTTCCGCCAGGCGCAGCAGCTCGTCCTTCGTGCGCTGGCGGGAGCAGGTATCCGTGCCGTGCAGCATATCCAGCATAAAGAGGAAGTCCACTTTTCCGCTTTCCAGGAGCACATCATAGGCGCTGCGGATGGTGTCGCAGCAATTGACCAGCACCAGTTCTCTGACCTGCCCCTCCATGCAGGCTTCCAGCAGCGATTTGCCGAAGCCGCAGATATTCGGATGGCTCACCTGATCGCTCAAGTCAAAGTTCTCCGGCATATGGTTCAGGATCACGCATTCGCCGCCGAAAGCGCGCAGCAGCTCCACCGGCGTGTATTTACAGATATAATGGGTCACGCTCATGCCTGTTCTCCCTCCAGCATTTCAATAAAGGCTTCCAAACGGGTGGCCATCTGCCCCTCGCCGCCGTGGCTGCGGTCGCAGCCGTCACCATCCAGAATCAGGCAGGGGAATCCCGCTTCTTCAAATTTCTGCTTAGCCAGTTGGGCGCCGCCCAGGGTGTGCTTGCAGCCCCAGTGACAGAACCAGACCACGCCGTCGGCCTTGGTCTGGCGCGCCGCCTCCAGCCCCCGGTCGATGCGGCGCTGCACCGGCCCATTAAAGGCCGAATACACCACCCGCTGTGCCATAGCCCGGTAAGGATCTTCCGGATCTGCCCGCAAAAGCCCCTCAAAGCACATGTCACAGCCTACTACCTGCACCGCCGAATTATCGTCCAGCACCTCCCGCAGGGGATGCACCCAATAGGGGATCGTGTGCATCCAGAGCAGCCGCTTGCCCGCGGCAGCAGGCGCAGCCTTCACTTCCTGCAGGCAGCGGATGGTGAAGTCCTCCGTTTTTTCGCTGCCCAGCAGATTATGCAGCGCAAAGGCTTCGTACATGTGATCCGTCACCGTTTCCATGATCTGCTTCTCGCCCCGCAGCGTCATATAGCGGTCATAATTATCCATGCTCCGCTGGCTGCGCTCCACCGCCTTTTGCAGCTGAAAATCGTCGATTTTCCGGCCGGTCTGCCGCTCAATAAAGGCTTTCATGCCCCGCAGCTGTTCGGCCACATAGTCTACCGCCCCATCGTCCTGACCATAGGGCACATCGATCACATACTGCTCCACGCCATAATATTCCGCCAGGCGGCGGAAAGTCAGCAGGTTTGCATCGCAGGCCAGGGTCGTGTTTACAATAAAGCGGGGCTTTGGCATCAGCCCTTTCTCCGCCGCGCCGATAAACACCTTATGATAAGAACAGAAGGTTTCCGGCAGCCCCTCATTTTCCGCATGCTGCAAAAAGGCCCGCTCGGCCTGCGTGCCGGAAAGAAAGCAGCCAAAGCCCTCGCAGGAATAGGGATGCAGGCCCGCCACCTGGAGCATCTCGCAGGGGGTAAACAGGCTGACCATGGCCGCCTTATCCGGGTGCGCCAGGGGATCGATCATGGAGTCAAAGGTTTCCAGGGCCGCATGCCGCATCGCCTGGTTGACGCCCTTGCCGTTCACCGCCCGGATCTGCATCCGCTTTGCCCGGTACCCCGCCAGCAGCAGCTTCCGCGCCGCTGCCGGATTTTTATCACATTCGGTCTGGATCACCTGTCCGAATTTTTCTACAACTTTTCCCATATCGGAACCTCTCTTTCGGGAACATCGCGGTAAAAAACACCGTATTTGAGTAGTATAATCCTTGTACTATCGATTTGTAAAGTATAACCGCTGCAACCATGCCGTAAAATTATCCTGCGTTTTGCCCTCAGTAAAAATTGAAAACACTCTGCAAAGGGATTCATCATAAAAACTCTAATCCCGGGCTGCCCCTTTTGCACAAAGCCCCGCCCAAAGGAAACGCCCCATCGAACGGGCGCAGCGGTATAATAACCGTCACACGCGGGCAAAAGAAATTGCTTTGCATGGGATGATTTGTTTATCATGGTATGGTAGAATAATGAAAATAAATACGCATTTGGATGGAGCAAGTATAAAATGGATATTAGAAAAGCAGAGGAAAAAGACATTCCCAGAATGATGGAGCTGTTAGGCCAGGTATTGCAAATCCACACAGACATAAGACCAGATATTTTTATTCCCGGCACCACAAAATACACCCCATGCGAATTGGCGGCGCTTTTGAAAAGCGCCGAAACTCCCATATATGTTGCTGTGAACGAGGAAGATGTGTGCTTCGGATACGCGTTCTGCCAATTGAAAGAACAGCCGTTTTCAACCAATATGGTGCAGTTCAAGTCCCTTTTTATCGACGATTTATGCGTTGATAAACGGGCAAGGGGACAGCATATCGGCGAAAGTCTGTTTGAATATGTAAAGCAGGAAGCAAAGAAAATGGGATGCTATGAAGTGACATTGAATGTGTGGGCCAGAAATACCTCGGCAGAAAAATTTTATGAAAAAATGGGCATGAAAACAAAGGAAAAGCAGATGGAATATATCTTGTGAACGCACAAGTTTGCGCTTCTGATAATGAAGATCATCTGAAACCTTCCTTTGCCAGAATTTCTTCGTTTGAGGGATGCCTTTATTTCTGAACAGGAAAAGCCACCGCTGCGGCGGTGGCTTTTCCTTGTTTTCAATTAGTTGTTGTTAAATCCGGGATTGCTGCTCTCTTTCAGCACCACGTCATGGGCGCCGCCCTCGACGATGGAAGTGGCAGAAACCAAGGTCAGCTTGGCCTTTTCCTGCAGCTCCGGAATGGTCAGCGCACCGCAGTTGCACATGGTGGAACGCACCTTATACAGCGTCACGCCCACATTCTCCTTCAAGCTGCCGGCATAGGGCACATAGGAGTCCACACCCTCAACGAAACTCAGCTTCTGGGCGCCGCCCAAATCATAACGCTGCCAGTTGCGGGCACGGGCACTGCCCTCGCCCCAGTACTCTTTCATATAGTTGCCGTTGATCCGCACCCGGTTGGTGGGGCTCTCGTCAAAGCGGGCAAAGTAGCGGCCCAGCATCAGGAAGTCCGCTCCCATGGCCAGAGCCAGGGTCACATGATAGTCGTGAACGATACCGCCGTCAGAGCAAACGGGGATATACACGCCGGTTTCCTCAAAATACTTGTCACGCTCGCGGCACACATCGATCAGCGCCGTGGCCTGGCCGCGGCCGATACCCTTCTGCTCGCGGGTGATGCAGATGGAACCGCCGCCGATACCGACTTTGATGAAGTCTGCGCCGCAGTCGGCCAGGAAACGGAATCCCTCGCCGTCCACCACATTGCCGGCGCCGATTTTCACGCTGTCGCCGTAAGTCTTGCGAACCCACTCAATGGTGCGCTTCTGCCATTCAGAATATCCCTCGGAAGAGTCGATGCACAGCACATCTGCGCCGGCAGCCAACAGGGCGGGCACGCGCTCTTCATAGTCGCGGGTATTGATACCTGCACCGACAATATAGCGTTTCTGGGCATCCAGCAGCTCCAGCGGGCTGGCCTTATGATCAGAATAGTCCTTGCGGAACACCATATACAAGAGTTTGCCGTCGTCATCCACAATGGGCAGGGAGTTCAGCTTGTTATCCCAGATAATATCATTGGCTTCCTTGAGCGTCGTGCTCTTGGGGGCAGTGACCAGCTTGTCCAGGGGGGTCATAAACTCCTTGACCTTCAGCTCCGGCACCATGCGGCTGACGCGATAATCGCGGCTGGTAACAATGCCCACCAGCTTACCGTCAGATGTACCGTCCTCGGTCACGGGCATCGTGGAATGGCCCGTCTCTTCCTTCAGCGCCAACACGTCAGCCAGGGTATTCTCCGGCGTCAGGTTGCTGTCGCTGACCACAAAGCCGGCCTTGTAAGCCTTGACCTTTGCAATCATGGCCGCTTCCTGCTCAATGGTCTGAGAACCATAGATAAAGGAAACACCGCCCTCTTTAGCCAGTGCAATCGCCATGGTATCATTGGATACAGACTGCATAATTGCAGACACCAGGGGGATGTTCATGGTGATAGCGCTTTCTTCGCCCTTGCGGAATTTGACCAAGGGCGTCTTCAGGCTCACGCGATCGGGCACGCAATCTGCGCTGGAATATCCGGGCACCAACAGATACTCGCTGAATGTATGGGACGCTTCTTCAAAAAACTTTGCCATGTTTTCTGCCTCCTGTATGGTATCATTATTTTGGTATATTGTTCCTTATTGTAAGGCGTTCCCGCCTTGTTGTCAATCATTCCCGCCCGGCTGCATCAAATTTCGGCAAGTTCCATAC
Source organism: uncultured Clostridia bacterium (assembly GCA_937915065.1). GTDB lineage: Bacteria > Bacillota > Clostridia > Oscillospirales > Oscillospiraceae > Pseudoscillospira. Next base: position 832 of record CALDMR010000160.1, on the reverse strand, counting down.
GAATATCAAAATGGGGCTTGCCATCTTTGTCTACACCGCGCACATAATAGGTATTCTTTTCGCTTTTGGACTGCATCCGGATACTCTGCCCCGCCAGGCATTCTGCGCTGTAGGTGATTTGCAGCTCCTGCACATACCGCCCCCGGTGCTCCTCAAAACGAATGGCGTCGCAGGCATAGTCCGCATAGCGTGTGTTGTTGGCGTGGCCGTTGATATCCGTTTCACTGTATCCGATCCGCCGTTCCCCGGCTTCTTCCAGATCCTTCGGCATCCGGATTTTCCCAGGCTTCACCATGGGATGCTCCGGAACATACCATGTCTCTCCCATCAGAATGTCCTCCGCCCGCAGCAAACTGTGGTGTCCCAGATCTCCCAGCACCCACACACTCACCGCCTCGCCCACGCGTTCTTCTCCCACATACAGTTCGAAATCGCGCAGCACATAGGCCCCCTGGGGCGGGCGTCCCCAGGTTTTCACCCGCAGGACTTCGCCTCCCCGGATGGGGCGGAAAAGCGTATAGCGCATACGCGCCAACATCCAAATGGCTCCCTTTCGGGCCAGATCCTCCGAACTGATCCCCAGCCGGACAGTATGCTCTGTGGCAGCTTCCTGCATAAAATCCATAACCGAAGAGGGGCGGCACAGGCCGAACAGATCTGTATTGATCACCCGCACAGGATAAACCGTTTCATAAATAGACTCCATACCATCGCCTCTTTATCGCGTTTTTCCCGGAATAAGCAGCTTCATCCGGCAGCAAAGGTTATCCAGATCCTCATCGTTGGCCGCCGGAATCCGCAGCGCCGTCCCGCATTCGCGACAAATCAAATC
>CALDMR010000159.1 GCA_937915065.1 uncultured Clostridia bacterium | reverse complement strand
ACCGCCTGAATATCGCTGAGAGAGCACAATGATTTTACCAAGGAGTATACCACATTTTTTTGCTGCTGCAAGTGCTCAGGCATATTTTCTAAAAATTCTTTCGACAAATTCACATAACAAATCCCCTCGTCCACCCGGCTGGACAGCACTTGGGTTCCTTCCGGCAGCGCTCCTGTCAGCCCTTCGCTTTCCGGCCCCTTCATCAGGGCCTCCAGCACCGCGCCGGCCTTCGTCTGCCCCTCGCCAAGCTGCAGGGTTCTATCCTCGCTCCGCAGCTCTCCGGTATCTGCACCGGGGAAAAACAGCCGCACCCGCAGCGTACGGATCTCATCGTCTGCCGGACTCAGCAGTATATCGCCGACGGCCATCACCTGCCGCTCCCGGTAGGGCAGCGGCCGTCCTTCCACCAGCACGCTGACCTTTTCCACCGTGGAAAGCTGGCACAGCGACAGCGTAATACAGGCGTCCGCCAGCGTCAGGTCCATGCCGGAAAGGCTGGCATAAGCACCGGACAGGTTTACCGTGGCCAATGCGTCTTCAATGGTCAGATCCAGCATCCGGGTGCCTTTGGGCAGCGGGCTGTCATACAGCTCGCCGTCGGCCTGCAGCAGCTCGTTGATCAGCGCCGATGCGATCCGGGCGTCTGTCTCTCCCCCGGTTCGCACTTCCAGCGGATACACTGCATCGCCGCCCCCCGCCGCGGCGTTATCCAAATTCGCCAGACAATAGATGGTATAAGTCCCCTCTTCTTCCACCGGAGCAGCACAGCCCGCCAAAAGCAGCACACTGCCCAGGATCAGCAGCCAACAGCGTTTCATAATACACCCTCCTTCCGCCACAGGGGAAAGGTTCCTGTGAATACGGTTCCGCCACCCTCCCGGGGCCCCACTGTGATGGAACCGCCGCAGCGCAGAGCTGTATCGCGGACAATGGACAGCCCCAGGCCCGTACCGCCAGCCGCCCGGGAGCGAGCCTTATCCACCCGGTAAAACCGATCGAAAATCTTGTCCAGATCTTCCTCCGGAATTCCGATTCCATTATCCTCCACCGTGAACACCACCCGGTCTCCGGAGCATCCCTGGGTAATGCGCACAAACCCGCCGGGGTGGTTGTATTTGATCGCATTCTCTGTCAGATTATACAGGATCTGATAGAGATCATCTTCCGTGCCCGGCACAACGCAGGCCTCTCCCAGTTCTGTTTCTATCGACACGCCGTGCTCCCGGGCCTGTATACGGAGCATATGCGTCACCTGCTCGATCACCGGCGCCAGCTCCACCGCATGGCTCTGCTGCGGAGGCTCGCCGTCCAACTTGGTCAGCTGCAGTAATTCCTCGGTAATGCGCTGCAGCCGCTCCGCCTCGCTGCGGATATCCCCCACAAATTCGCGCATGGTGGCGTCGTCCACCTCTTCCGTTTCCAGAATGGAGTCCGACAGCAGGCGAATGGACGCCAGCGGTGTTTTCAGCTCGTGAGACGCATCCGCCACAAAGCGGCGGCGGGCATTTTCCGTCACTTCCAGGCGGTCGGTCAGGCTGTTGAACTCTGCCGCCAGCTCCGCAATTTCGTCGTTCCCCTCCATGGCCGCCCGATGATGATAGTCGCCCTGGCGCACGATGCGGATGGCCGAAAGGAGCTGATCGAACCGGGCCGTCAGCAGCTTGGACAGGGCCAGGCTCATCACCAGCACGATCACACCCGTGACCAGGGAAATGCGTTTCAGATTCTGCTGCAATCCAGATAGGAGCACCGCCTGCTCCGTGTCATATTCATAAGCGTAAACCGCGCCGATGATCTGGCCGCGGTACACCACCGGAGACGCCGCACGGCTGCGGAAGGCTCCGGCCTCATACCGGGAGTGAAAGGCATCGTTTCCCTTCAAAGCCTCCACAACCTCCGTATACAGGGCATATTCGCCCACAGCCCCGCCGGTTTCCCGGTTATCATAGAGCACCCGCCCCGCCTCGTCGGTCACCAGCACCCGCGAAAGGGCTGTTTCTTCCGTCACAGTCATGGCCTGGGCCACATTTTTCTCCGTCAGCACATCCAGTCCCGACAAGGCCGAAACCATCAGAGAAACGCTGCTCTGCATGGCCGTCTGTTTGGAGCGGAACACCAGATTCTGAGAAACGATCAGCGGATAAGTGTTCAGCAGGGCCAGCACGGCGATAATGATCAGAATGTAGCTGACTGCTACACGCAGCTGAATGCTGCCGCCTTTACCCCTTAAAATAGTACCCCACTCCCCATTTTGTCAGGATATATTCCGGCTCTGCCGGGTTTTTCTCAATTTTTTCCCGAATGCGGCGCACATGCACATCCACCGTGCGGAAGTCTCCCTGGTATTCGTAGCCCCAAACAATATTCATCAACATCTCCCGGCTGTATACCCGCCGTGGGTGCTTCATCAACAGTTCCAGCAGGTCGTACTCCTTGGCCGTCAGATCCACCGTTTCCTCGCCCCGGTGAACCACATGCTCGCGCTGATCCAGCGTCAGTCCGCCAACGGTGATTTCCTCCCGCTCTTCCCGCTTTGCCGTGCCGCCGGCCCGCTTGAGCAGCGCCTTGACCCGGGCCTTCAGCTCCAGGATATTAAAGGGTTTGGTCATATAGTCGTCCGCCCCGCAGTCAAATCCCATCAGCTTATCCGTATCCTCGCCCTTGGCCGTCAGCATGATCACGGGCACATCGGAAAATTCCCGAATTCGCATGCAGGCTTCCAATCCATCGATCTCCGGCATCATCACATCCAGAATGATCAGATCATATTCTCCGCTGCGGGCCAGCTCCACGGCCATGCGGCCGTCGTAGGCGCTCTCCACCTGATAGCCCTCATGCTCCAGATTGAACTTGATGCCCTTGACCAACAGTTTTTCATCATCTACTACTAAAATTTTCACGCTGCAGCCTCCCCGACTGTGATCAAATCCCGCAGATCCGCGTAAGTTCCCTCGCCGATCCCTTCAACCTTCATAATTTCCTCCGGCGCGGCAAAGGGGCCATGCTCCTCCCGATAGGCCACGATCCGGCCCGCCAGCGTCTCGCCAATGCCGGGCAGCAGATCCAGCGCAGCCGCATCTGCCGTATTGAGATCCAGAGGATGCTCCGGCGTGGGCGGCTCCGGTTCCAGCTCCGGCTCCGCAACGCTTTCCGGTGGCACAGCGCCGGCGCCGCTTTCCGTCTGCACCACATAGTCTGCCCGATCCCCCGCCACACGCATCCCGTACAGGATGCCGGTACAAATCAGAAACGCCAGCGTGAGCACCAGCAGGATTCGTTCGGTTTTTGTCCATTTTTCCGCTGTTTTCACGGTTGCGCTTCCTCCTTCGGTTTGTTATAATAAAGGTGATTATCCTCGTTTTTTGCTGTTTCTTCGCGAAAAGCCGCGAAAAAACAGCGCCAAAAAAACATTTACAGAATAAGCATACCATAAATAACAGGAGAATAGAATGAAAAAGCTGCGATTCTTTTCAATTTTTTTGGCCGCTGCCCTGGTGGCCGGCCTGCTCTCCACCACAGCCCTGGCTGCGCCGGAGGAGCCTTCCTATGAAGATATCACGGTGGCTGCCAAGGCCGCCCTGCTGGTAGACGGCGACACCGGCCAGGTGCTGCTGGATCAAAATGCCCACAAGGAGCTTTACCCTGCCAGCATCACCAAATGCATGACCACTCTGCTGGTGCTGCAGGCTGTGGATCAGGGCAAGCTGAAACTGGATCAGGTCATCACCGCTTCCCAAAGCGCCATCGATCTGCTCACCAGCGACAGCAGCAACGCCGGGATCAAAGTCGGCGAGCAGCTGACAGTGGAGCAGCTGCTGTACTGCGTAATGGTCAAATCCGCCAACGAGGCCTGCTACATCCTGGCCGAAACCGTGTCCGGATCGGTGGACGCCTTTGTAGAGGATATGAATACCGAGGCAAAGCGGCTCGGCTGCGACAGCACCCATTTCGTGAATCCCTGCGGTCTGCAGGATCCCGAGCATTATACCTCCGCCTGGGATATCTACCTGATCACCAAAGAAGCCATGAAGTATTCCATGTTCATGACGCTGGCCGGTACCAAGGAATACACGATCCCCGCCACCAATCTGTCGGAACAGCGGAAGTTCCACACCACCAACTATATGCTGGACGCCTGGGGCGCCACCGGCTACCTGTACCCCTACGCCAAAGGCATCAAAACCGGCCACACCAGCGATGCAGGCTACTGCCTGGTTTCCTACGCAGAAAAGGGCGAGCGCAGTTTGATCAGCGTGGTTTTGGGTGCGGCTGCTGTTAAAAATGAAGCCGGTGATACGGATTATCAAAGTTTCTCCGAAACACGGCGCATGTTTGAGTGGGGCTTCGGCAGCTTCCGCCGCACCACGATCCTGGATCACGCCACCCCCATCGAACAGGTAGACGTCACGCTTTCCCGCAAGACCAATTATGTGGTCGTACACCCGGCGGAAGATACCGAGGTGCTGCTGCCCAACAATCTGACGGCCGAGGATCTGAAACAGGAAGTAACGCTGGACGCCGAATCCGTGGAAGCCCCCATCACCAAAGGGCAGAAACTGGGAACCGTTACTGTGTCCGACAGCAGCGGCACCGTATACGCCACCACCGATCTGCTGGCGCTGAACGATGTGCCCGCTTCCCAGGTACTGACCCTGCTGCACAAGGCAAAGGTATTTTTCTCCAATCCGCTGATGAAAATTGCCGCTGTCGTGCTGATTCTTCTGGTTCTCTTTTTGCTGATCCGCCACCTGCGCCGCCGGCCCCGCCGTTACCGCGGCGGCCAGAGCTACCGCACCCGCCACCGCACCCGCCGCTATCACGGCAGACGGCGCTGAGTTCTTTCTCAACACTGTTGCATCACACCAGCCTCCCGGTCAGGAAATACCCGACCGGGGGGCTTTTTCAGCAGCAAAAAACGCGAAGGAATCTATCCTCCGCGTTTTTTGATACAGACGCTCTTAACCGCCCACCAAGAACAGGCTCAGCGGTTCGAAGAAGGTAATCACAAGAATCAGAATCAACGACAAGATAAAATAGGGGGCAATCCACTTGAACATGCTCTCCATCTTGATCTTGGCCACAGCTGCGCCCACAAACCGGTTGCAGCCATAGGGAGGCGAGCACAGGCCCACCGCCAGGTTGACTGCCATAATGACGCCGAAGTGGATCGGATCAATGCCCAGCGACTGCACCGTCGGCAGCAGCAGGGGCGCCATCACGATGATAGCAGGCACCGTGTCAAGGAACAGGCCAATGACCAGCAGAATCAAGTTGATCAGCAGCAGAACAATAATGGGATTCTCAGAAACGGTGGTCAGGAAGGTAGAGATCATCTGGGGCACCTGCTCAAAGGTCATAAAGGTGGAGAACACCGTGGAATACCCCAGCAGGAAGGACGTAACGCCATTGAGGATCGCAGCTGCCAGGAAGGTCTGGAACAGCTCCTTTTTGCCCATTTCCTTATATACAAAGATACTGATGATGATCGAATACACCACGCTGATGCAGGCCGCTTCCGTGGGGGTAAACACACCGGAATAAATACCGCCCAGAATGATGACCGGGGACAGCAGCGCCCAGAAACCATCCTTGAAGGTCTTCCAGACCATCTTCAAGCGATCCTTCATGGCCTTGCGCATAATCGCCTTCTGCTCCTGCTTGGTCAGGACTACGCCTTCCATCTGGGCCGCCGCAGCCTTTTGCCGCAGATCCCAGCCGTGGCGCTTGCAGATAAAGATGTTCAGCAAAATAAAAGCAATGCCAATCACGATACCGGGCAAAATACCGGCCCGGAACAGATCAGGCACCGATGTTTTTGTGGCCGCGCCATACAGCACGAAGGACAAACTGGGCGGAATGATCGGGCCGACAATGGCGCCAAAACAAACAATGGTAGCCGCATAGGGCACATCATAGCCCTTCTTTTTCATTTCGGGAATCATCATACTGCCAATGGCAGAGGCCGTAGCCATGCCGGAGCCGCACAACGCGCCGAAGAACATGCAGGCCAAAATCGTCACGCAGCCCAGGCTGCCGGTGACAAACCCGATCAATGCCGAGGCAAAGTCCACGATCCTGCGGGCAATGCCGCCGGTGGACATGATCGTACCGGCCAGCATAAAGAACGGAATGGCCATCACTGTAAACGAAAAGATGCCGGAATAGCAATACTGGGCACTGATCACCATGTTCAGATCCGTACAGAACCACATGGCCGCCATAGTGGCGCCGCCGATGGCAAAGCCCACGGGAACGCCAAAGAGCATGAAGGCAACCAACAGCACCAGCAAGACAATCACAGCTGTCGTCATGCGTCTTCGCCCCCTTCCTCAATCCCCGCAGCGCCGTCCGCCGCTTCAACAGGAGCTCCTTTAAATAAATACACTACAGATCTGCCCAGGCCCCATACACTGCGCAGAATCATCAGGCCACAGCCGACAACCACAGCCAGGTAGCCCCAGGAAACGCTGATCTTAATGCCCGCATAGTGGGTTCCCATCTGAGAAAACACCAGGGACATTCCGTAATAGAACGTCACTGCACAAATGGCAATCACGATAATTTCCGAAAGGATATTGACCACCTGTGCCACTTTGAACGGCAACCGGTCCGTCAGCATTGTAATTTTGATATGCTCGCCTACGCGTTCACCCAAGCTGATACCCAGCCAGGTGATCCACACAAAGAAGAATTTGCCCAATTCCTCCGACCACGGCAAGGAATTGTTGAACACATAACGCATGATAACCTGCAGGAAGATCACAGCCACCATGGCGGCAAACATGCCCACGATCACGATCTCTTCCGTATGATTCAGGATGTAAAACAAGCGATTCTCTTTTTGCTTTTTCATTTTTTCTCGCATGATACCTTCCGAAAAAGCACCATACCGTCCTCCCCTCTCTTGTTTTTCAGTTTCGATAGCTACAGTTTATTGTCCCCGGCGCGGAGGAGGTCTCCGCGCCGGGAGCAATGCATTGCTCCGATTGAATCCAACGTCAATCAGGCATTGGGCTCAATCAGTGCTGAGGAACCGTTGCCAGCCATGCGTCGATAACGTCATCGCCGACCTTCTCGCGCCACAGGTCATACACGGGCTGCACAGCTTCGGTGAAAGCGGTAACCTCTTCGGGAGTCAGCTCTTCCACGGTAGCACCCTCATCCTTAAAGCGCTCGATATACTTCATCTCGTTGGCACGCTCTTCCTCGCGCTGCTGCTCACACATCAGGCGAACGCCCTCTTTCACCAGTTCCTGATCCTCAGGAGACAGGCCGTTCAGCCATTCCAAAGAACAAATCACAGGGAACGGAGAACTGGCGTGGTTGGTCAGGGTGACATAGGGAGCGATCTCATGCAGGTTGAAATCGTTGAACACACCCAGGGAATGATCCAGAGCGTCAATAGCGCCGGTAGACAGGGAGGAAATGACTTCGCCCCATGCCATAGGAGAGGGGTTGCCGCCCATGTCTTTCCACAGCTCGATGTTCAGCTCATTCTGGGCAATGCGGATCTTCTGGCCCTTCAGGTCAGCAGCGTTATGGTATGTTCTGGTGCGGCTGATCACCTGGCGCATACCGTTGTAGTACATACCCAGGCAGTAATAGCCGGCAGGCTCGATCGCCTTGTTGAACAGCTCCAGGCCGCCGTTTTCAAAGGTACCTTCCACCCAGTCCTCATAGGTAGGATACAGGAAAGGCAGATCCACGCAGCTGGCTTCATCGCCGGCCACAGTGGCCACCACGGAAGCCAGGTCAAACTCCATGGTCAAAGTGCCCAGCTTCACGCCGGCAACCATGTCGGGGGAATCGCCCAGAGCGCCGTCGGAGTGAACTTCCACCACAAAGCGGCCAGGAGCCTTCTCCTCCAGATACTCGCCCAGCCAAACGCTCCACTTATGGGTCGAACGCTGGGAAGAGTCGGTGTGTCCAATGATGATCTTGATGGGCTCTTCGCCGCTGCCGCCCTCATTGGTGCTGGGGGTCTGCGTTTCGCCGCCGGGACGTGCGCAACCGGCAAACAATGTGCCGATCATCGCCACTGCCATCAACAGTGCAAGAACTCTTCTTTTCATAATTTCTGCTCCTTTACTTTTATTTTATGTGAATCATTTCGTGATTCCTAAGATTTTGCGAGCCTCGGCAGGTGTAGCGATCTCGCGGCCCAGCAGCTTTGCCAGCTGCACTGCCTTCTCCACCATCTCGCCGTTGCTCTTGGCCAGAACGCCCTTTTCCAGATACAGGTTATCCTCAAACCCTACGCGCACATGGCCGCCCATGCTGATGGTGGCCGCCGCAATGTGCCAGGCGTTTTTCCCCAGGCCCGTGGCTGTCCAGGTGGAGCCCGCAGGGATACTCTCCGCCATAAAGGTCAAGTCGCGCACCGTGGCGGACATCTGCACACCCAAAACGAAATCAAAGTGCAGCGGGTGGTTCAGCAGGCCCTTTTTGTCTGCCTTGAGCGCAATATCGATCATGCCCTTGTCAAACACTTCCAATTCCGGCTTGATCCCGCGCTCCTGCATGATCTTGGCAAAGTTCATCACCGTATTATCCGTGTTTACAAAAATCTCATCGCCGCCAAAATTGCAGGTACCGCAATCCAGCGTGGCAAACTCCGGCGTCGGCTCAATATCCGTTGACTGGAGGCGCTCCAGATCTGTCATGCCCACAGCGCCGCCGGTGGAGGGCTGAATGATCACATCAGGGCATTCCTTCAAAATAGCGTCCACGCACTCCTGGAACCGGCCTTTATCCTGGGTCGGTGTTCCGTCGTCCCAGCGGACATGCAGATGAATGACGGACGCTCCCGCATCATAGGCGCTTTTCGCTTCACGCACAATTTCCTCCACCGTATACGGAACCGCGGGATTTTGCTCCTTGGTCACCTCAGCGCCGCAGATTGCCGCGCTGATAATCAGTTTTTCCATAGTGCTTCTCTCTCCTTCAAACCTTATTTACAATAGCGCTCTTCCAGATACCGGCGCAGCTTCTCCTCGCGGCGGACAATATCAAAAGCGATCTGGGCATGGCCGGGATAATACCCGTTTCCGATCAGCATGGGAACATACTTCTTGATTCCCTCCGCGCCCAGGGACGCTTTTGCAAAATCCGTGCTCATGCTGAAGAAATAGATCATGCCGGTATCCTTGGTCACCATGACACAGGACAACTCCGTATCCGGCACATTCACCGTATTTACAGTAAAGTCTGCCAAACGGCCGCCAGTGGCCTCCATATAAGCCTCATAGGCCTCCAGGGGCTTCTGGCCGTTGGCCTGTACCACAATATCCGCAATGCCCAGGCTGCGCACCAGTTCGCACTGCTCTTCAGAATACTCCATGCAAACCACCAGGCCCGTGGGGGAAACCCGCTTCTTCGCCTCTGCCAGGCACAAAAGGCCTGCCTTGCCTGCACCTTCGACCACAACCACATCGCCGGGCTTCGCGTGAACCGCCACCTGGGCAGGCGCGCCTGCAATATCCATCAGCGCCAAACTGAGCGGCGCCCCCAGATCATCGGGCAGCTTGGTATAAATGCCGGTTTCAAACAGGATGGCGTCCGCCTTGCAGAACACCTGCTCCGTATCCACATCGATCCCCGTAATGTCATAAATCTTCAAAGGCGTCAGAGACAGGGACACCAGTGTTGCGATCCGGTCGCCCACCTCCGCTTCGGTCTTACCTTGAAGCTCCGGGCCGATTTCTTTGATTTTACCGATCAGGATGCCGCCGGACTTGGTAACCGGGCACTGGAACTTGCCCCGATCCTCCACGATTTTCAAGATTTCCGCCTTGATTTTTTCCAAATCGCCGTCCGCTTCCCTTTTGATGCGTCCAAACGCAGTGGCCGTAGGCTGCAGCGCCTCAACCTCGATCAGAATCTCATTATCATAAATGACCGGATCGTTATTCACCTTATCCGCCGCCTGGGGCAGCAATCCAACCGGAGAAATCACACGGTGGCTCCCATAAGGATTTCCTTTCATAAATACTTGCACTCCTTTATACGCATAATGCAGAGAAACACTGAGTCTCTTTGCCTTGTTTAATAAGCAATTTTTGTGCCAACTTTATTTCCTTCCCAATTCCCCTCCTTTTTTGGATATTCTTACAGAGGTGCCTTTATTTTTTCAACAAAACCGCCAAAACGGCCCCGGCTTTCGTTTGATTTATCAATTCATTTTTGAATACTTTTCAATTCATAAATGAATCAATTATCTATTTTTGTATTATTTTTGCAAGTGCCGCCCCCACAAACAGTCGTATCCTCACGGTTTTCGGCAGCGCTTCCCTTTGGCACGCTTTTTGCTTGATAGTAAAGAAGAGCGATTTGCTCAATTTACTTCACCGCTTTCATGCGCGGTGCATTCAAAAGAAAGGGAGTATCATTATGGAGAAAATTACATCGACCCTGCGTGTACGCATGTCCGCAAAGGATGCGCATTACGGCGGAAACCTGGTAGACGGCGCACATATGCTCCATTTGTTTGGCGATGTGGCCACCGAATTGCTGATCAAAGCCGACGGTGACGAAGGCCTGTTCTGCGCATATGACAATGTGGAGTTTCTCGCCCCCGTATACGCCGGCGACTATATTGAAGCCAGCGGCGAAATTGTCTCTGTTGGCAACACCTCGCGCAAAATGGTGTTTGAAGCACGCAAAGTGATCATGACCCGCCCCGACATCAGCGATTCTGCCGCTGATTTTCTGCCGGAGCCCATCGTGGTCTGCCGCGCCAGCGGCACCTGCGTGACCCCGAAAGAGTCCAAGCGCAAATAAGCCCCCCTATACCAGTAAAGCCCGCAAATTTGATATTTGCGGGCTTTACTGCACTCCACCATCCTTCCTGCTCCGCAAAATGGGATTGACAGGAACTGTTGGAATTTGTTACTCTGATTTGAACAGCAAAACATCTCATCTGATTCTCTATGTGAGGAGGTCCGCATACCATGAATCAATTTGAAGCCATGGGGATCGGCCGATCCCTGGAACCGACCAACTCGATCCTGCAGCCCGCCTGGAAGGTAGATAACGATATGACATTGCGCCCCGGCGAGATCCTGATCTCCGTAAAGATCATCAACATCAATTTGACCAGTTTCAACGAAATCGGCGACGAAACTGAATTTGATGAGATGCTCTTCCGCCAGCGCATTATGGATATTATCGCACAACGCGGAAAACTGCACAATCCTATCACAGGCACCGGCGGCATGCTGTTCGGCCGCGTTCTCAAAATGGATGCGCAGTATCGGAATATTTACGATCTGAAACCCGGGGACGACATCATTTCCCTGACCTCGCTGACTGTCACCCCCATCCGGCTGGATAAAATCCTTTCTGTGGATTTTAAGAATGCGCAGCTGATCGTCGAAGGACAATGCATTCTGTTCTCCGACTCTCCCATCATTAAGGCGCCCACGGATCTGCCCCTGAAAACAGCCACCTCCGCGCTGGACGAGGCCGGCGCGCCCATGCGCGCTTACAGCATTATTCAGCCCGGCGACCGGGTGCTGATCATCGGCGCCAGCGGCAAAAGCGGCGCGCTGGTGTCTTACGCCGCCCATAAAAAACTTCAGGGCACCGGCTCCATCGTCGGCCTGGTGCTCCATCCCTCCCACCGCGAACGGCTGCGGGCCTGCCCCTTTTTTGAAGAAGTCATCGTTACCAATGCGGCAGATATTTCTCAGGTATGCCGCTCCCCCCTGCCCGAACAGTATGCAGACTCTTTTGATGTGGTCATCAACTGCGTCAACAAACCCGGCACCGAACTGGTCACGCTCATCGCCGCCAAAAAGCAGGGCACCGTATTTTTCGCAACATTGGGCAGCGATTACAAGTTGGCCGCCCTGACAGCCGAAAGCATCGGCAAAGAACTGTCCATGATCCCCTACACCGGTTTTATGGAAAACCACGCCGCCTTTACGCTGTCCCTGCTGCGGGAATATCCCGCATTGCACAAATTCCTGGTTCCTTCCAGCGCATACTCCTCTCTGGAAGACCGGGCGCGGGCATACAACAGCACAGTTGTCGAAAAATGCGCAGAAATTCAGGCCCAGGGCTTTATTTTTAATTCCCCCCGGTCCCAGGCAACGCTCCGCCAAGCTTTGAAAGTCGCCCGCTATAACTCCACCGTGCTGATCTACGGCGAATCCGGCACTGGCAAAGAAGTCCTTGCCACCATTATCCACCAGAACAGCGAACGGAAAAGCTTCCCCATGCTGAAAATCAACTGTGCTGCCATTCCCGAATCCCTTCTGGAATCAGAATTGTTTGGTTACGAAAAAGGCTCCTTCACCGGAGCCAATTCCAAGGGCAAATTAGGCCTTTGGGAAGCCGCCCAAAACGGCACGCTCTTTTTGGATGAAGTGGAGGAACTGCCCCTGTCTTTCCAGGCAAAACTGCTGCGTGCCATTCAGGAAAAAGAAATCACCCGGGTGGGCGGTATTTCCCCGATCAAGGTGGATGTCCGCATTATCGCCGCAACCAACCGCAATCTGGAGGAAATGGTGCACCAGCATTTATTCCGCGAAGATCTGTACTACCGCCTGAGCGTATTTCCGGTGCTGATCGACCCCCTGCGCGACCGCCGGGAGGATATTATCCCCCTGGCCAATCACTTTGTGCACAAGTATAACCAGGAATTCAACCTCCGCAAAACCATCAGCCCCGCCGCATTGAATCTGCTGTCCGTGCAATCCCTGCGCGGCAATGTGCGGGAACTGCAGAATATCATCCAACAGGCTATGATCAACGTCACCTCGGACGAAATCAAGTCTTCCGATATTCTCAGCACCTTTGCTTATTTCTCCAAATCCGACACCCATGCGCAGCAGGCAGATTCCGCCCTGCGCGCCCAGAAGCTGCCCAACCATTCCCACTCTTTGAAGGAAATGCTGGAAGCGACAGAACGGGAAATTCTGCTGGAATACTGCAAATATTACCGCACCACGCAGCAACTGGCAGACGCGCTGCAAACCAGCCAGCCCACCATTGTCCGCAAACTGCAAAAATACGGCATCCGTAAGCAAAATACATAACAGAACCATCTGCGCAAACCGCAAAGGGCCTCCGGCAGCCATAAGCTGCCGGAGGCCCTTGACTTGAAACGCTTTGTCAGAACTCCCGTTTTTGATAAATTTTTACAGACAGGGCATAAGATCCGGCCAAAAGCACCGCGCCGGCTGCCAGAACCCCTCCGGTCAAGGGGAACAGCGACAGCGCTCCCGGCTCTTCGAGGGCACTTAGCCCTGCCGCCACATCCACCACGCTCAGCAGCATCAAGACCACAGCAATCATCGCCCCCAGCACACCGAAAAAGAGGATCCGCACCCGCTCGGCGCCAAAGCGGTAGAGCAGCGGCAGCAGGATCGCATTGAACAGCGTCCCCATGCCCAGCATACTTATCATACTGAACCAATAGGCCGGCCACGACGCGATACCGCCCAGGGCCGCAAAAGCCGCCCCCAGCACCAGCATCTACCGCGCCAGCACGATCCGGCTGCGTTTCAGGGGCAGCGTCAATCCATACAGCTCCCATTTCGCCAGATTATCATAGGCAAAGCAGCCATAGGGCAGCATACTGAGCAGCATGACAATGACCGCCGCCAGCGTGGTGCCGTCCCACAATCCGGCAAACACGAAAAATGCATACAGCCCCACAACAAACAGATAGGCCGGCGCGCTTTTTCGCAGGCACAAAAGATCTTTCCAAATCAACCCGATCATGCTTCCGCCTCCCGTTCCTTTTCCGCGCGGTTCATAAACACCATAATATCATCCAGGCCCACGCGCTCCACCGTCAGCTCAGAATGCTCCGCCGCAAAGCGGCCCCGGTCTTTCACCAGCGCCTCGCAGGAAAAGCGGCCCCGGCGCACACCGGCCAGCAATTCCGGATCGACGCCGCTCAACTCCGCCTCGGAACACACCAGGCGGCCATAGGCTTCCAGCAGCCGGTCCTTTTCTTCGCACAGCAGCAGCTGCCCCCGGTGAAGATAGGCAATATAATCCGCCGCTTTTTCCAAATCCGATGTGATGTGGCTGGAAATGAGAATACTGTGCTCCTCGTCGCACACAAAGCTCAGAAATTCATCCAGGATCTCATCCCGCACCACCGGATCAAGGCCGGCCGTCGCTTCGTCCAGCACCAGCAATTTGGGGTAATGGGACAGCGCCGCCGCCAGCGACAGCTTCATTCGCATTCCCCGGGAAAGGGCCTTGATATTCTTTTTCCCCGTCAGGCCGAATTTACGCAGGTACTGCTCGAACAGCGCCTGATCCCAGGTTTGATAAACGCCGCCCAGCACCTTGCCCACATCCTGGGGGCGCAGTCCTTCATAGAAAAAACAATCTTCCAGTACCACGCCGATCTCCGCCTTGGCAGCCTCGGCCTCCCGGCCCAGCAGACGTACCGTACCGCCGTCCGCGCCCGTTACGCCCAGCATGGTTTTCATCAGCGTGGTCTTCCCCGCGCCGTTTTCGCCGATCAGTCCCAAAATCGCGCCGCCGGGCAACACCAGATCCACCGGCCCCAGGGTAAACCCCGTGTATTGCTTTGTCAGCCCCGAAAGCTCAATTGCATTGTAGTTCATAATTGCTCCTTATGCTTCCTCGCCATAAAGTGTTTCCAACATTTCCGTCATTTCTTCCAATGTGACCGCACCGGAGCGGCCTTCCGCCACCGCCGCCGCCAGGTGCTCTTCCACCCGGCACAGCACGGCTTCCCGCCGGGTTTCCCGATCCTGGTGGGCCACAAAGCTGCCCTTGCCCGGCACCGTGGTCACAAAACCGCTGCGTTCTAATTCTTCATAAGCCCGCTTGGTCGTAATGACGGAAATGCGCAGATCCCTGGCCAGCAGGCGAATCGAAGGCAGCGCCTCCCCTTCCTGCACCTGCCCGTCCAGGATGGCCCCCTTGATCTGGCGGACGATCTGTTCATAAATCGGCACGCCGGAGGCATTGCTGATAAGAATATTCATGGATGCACCTCTGTTACTACTGTGTATACACTGTATTCACAGTATATATCCAGTATACACAGTTGTCAAGCCCCTTCCGCCATATTTTCAAAAAAACGCAGCGCACTGCGCCCAACTCGATCAAAAATCCGCCGCCCTTCTTTCCCCAAAAGGCGAGACAATTTCCGCCATTCGTGGTATACTCCTTTTAACTTCTGAAAAAACAGGTGATTTTTTATGGCATATGAATATACCTTTGGTTTTATCGGCTGCGGCAACATGGGCGGCGCTCTGGCGGCAGCCGCCGCAAAAACGCTGGGCGGCGAAGCGCTGATTCTGGCCGACCACGACCGGGAAAAGGCCGCAGCCCTGGCCAGTCGGCTGGGCAGCCACTGCGGCAGCAATGAAGAGGCCGCCCAAAACTGCCGCTATCTCTTCCTCGGCGTGAAACCCCAGATGATGGCCGGCCTGTTCGCCACCCTGGCCCCGGTTCTCCGCGCCCGCACCGACCGGTTCGTTCTGGTCACCATGGCCGCAGGACTGACCATCTCCCGCATCCGCGAACTTTCCGGCGGAGACTATCCCATTATCCGCATCATGCCCAACACCCCGGCGTCCGTCGGCGAAGGCATGCTCCTTTATACCGCCGGAGAGGGCGTAACAGATGAAGAAAAATCCGCCTTTGTCTCCCACATGGCCGGAGCAGGCCTGCTGGACGAGCTGCCGGAACACCTGATCGACGCCGGGTCCGCCGTATCCGGCTGCGGCCCCGCCTTTGCCGATTTGTTCATGGAAGCCCTGGCCGACGGCGGCGTGGCCTGCGGTCTGCCCCGGGACAAGGCCCAGCTGTATGCCGCCCAAATGCTTCTGGGCAGCGCCCGGCTGCTTCTGGAAAGCCGCGACCATCCCGGTTTGCTGAAAGACCGGGTATGCAGCCCCGGCGGCAGCACCATCGCCGGGGTTCGCGCCCTGGAAAGCCGCGCATTCCGCGGGGCAGTCATGGAAGCCGTGGAAGCGGCCTATCAAAAAACCGTGGCCCTGGGCCAGAACTGAATACAAGCGCAAACGGGCGCGGCGGAAATTCCGCCGCGCCCGTTTGATACTGTTTGCAGATCCTGTCTCCGGCCCGATTTTCCAGCCAAGACTGAATCGATGATTTGAATGCACAAAATTTCCGTTTTATAAAAACAGCTCCGGCTCCGCCCGGCGGGCAAAGCCCTCTTCTAATTCGTGCTGATGATAAAGATACTTCTCATCGGTATAGTATTTCGCACCCGTGGGGCATTTTTTCACACAGGCGCAGCATTTGATGCAGATGCCCGGAATATGGGCCGCGTCTGCCGGGTCGATGCGGCCCATGGGGCACAGGGCCGCGCACAGGCCGCACTGGTCGCACTTTTCCGGATCTGTCAGCGGTTTGACTTTCAGAATATTCACCGGATTGCCGTTCCGATCCCGGGGCGTGTAATAGGGGCGGACAGGCGATTCCCCCCGCACCGCCACCGGCGCTTCCGGCAGGCCTGTTAAAGCGCCTATTTTATCCGCCGCAGCGGCGGCAAAGGCCCGGAGCTGCGCCAGATCCTGCCCGTCCGGCCGTCCGGCGGCCAGCGTGCGGGAAAAGGCATGCTCCCCCACAAAGGCCGCCCCCGCCACAGTACGCATTCCCGCCGCTTCCAACAAATCGCGCAGCTCGATCAGCCCATCATCAAAATTCCGGTTGCCGAACAGCACCACGGGGATGGCCGGAGCGCCGTTTCCCCGCAGCTTTTCTTTCAGATACGGCAGCAGCACATTGGGCACCCGCCCGGCGTACACCGGCACCCCCACCACAGCCAGTTCCGCCGCACCGAAGGACTGCTGTGCCTCCCGCGCCTGCGGCACAGTAAAATCGTGAAAGCGCACCGGCGCCCCCAAGTGCCTGCCCAGCTCCTCCGCCAGGGTGCGCACGATCCGCTCCGTAGTGCCCGTACCGCTGAAATACAGCCCTTTGATCCCGGTGATTTTCATCATCCCATCCCCTTTCCATTTTGTTCAGCATACCATATTTTTTTCCAAAAGAAAATACATGCAATGGGTGGACAAGGGGAAAAAATTTGCGTATAATAGTGTTCAATTTCCCCAGGGAAAGGCGTCCATCACCGGGATGGGCGTTTTGTCTTTTTATCTTTGTTTTGAGAGAGAGTTTCTGCCATGACAACAAAAAAACGCGAGGTCAATCTGACCGAAGGCCGGATCTCCACCCAGATGATCCGCTTTTTTATCCCGATTTGGTGCGGGATCTTTTTCCAGCAGATTTACATCACCGCCGATACGATCATCATCAGCAAGGTGGTGGGCGAAAGCGCCATGGCCGCCGTGGGCTGCACCAGTACCTTCATCAATCTGCTCATCGGCTTTTTCTCCGGCATCGGCAGCGGCGCTACCGTAGTCATCGCCCAATTTTTCGGTGCGCGGGAACATGCCCAAGTGCGCAAAGCCACCCACACCGCCCTGGTGCTGGCCTTCTTTATCGGATTGTGTTTCACGATCCTGGGCCTGCTGATCTCCCCCTGGCTGCTGACGCTGCTGCAAACCCCTGCCGACATTTTCGACATAGCCGTACAGTACCTCCAGGTGTATTTTATCGGCATGATCCCCAGCGTGCTCTACAATATGGGCTCCGGTATCCTGCGCGCCGTGGGCGACGCCCGGCGTCCTGTTTACATTCTGATCGCCACGGCAGTGATTAATATCCTGCTGGATCTGCTGCTGACCGCAGGGCTGCAGCTGGGTGTGCGCGGCGCAGCCCTGGCCACGGTGCTCTCCCAGCTGATCGCCATGAGCCTGGTGCTGTGGTGCATGCACCGGGAGCGGGAACTGCCCGTCCAGCTCCATCTGCGGGAGCTGCGGCCGGATTGGCGGCTGCTTCGCCACATTGTCCTCATCGGCCTGCCCACAGGGCTGCAGGCCACCATGTTCGACCTCAGCAATCTGCTGATCCAGGCCAGCGTCAACTACTTCGGCACCAGTACCGTCACCGCCTGGACGGCTTACAGCAACCTGAACCTGATCTTCTGGATGACCGTCAGCGCCATGGGCACCACCATTACCACTTTCGTGGGGCAAAACTTCGGCGCCGGCAAAAAGGACCGCATCCACAAGGGCTTTAGGACCGCCATCGGCATGATGATCCTCTGGAGCTGCTTTACCACGGTCCTGCTGATCGCATTTCCCGCGCCGCT
>CALDMR010000158.1 GCA_937915065.1 uncultured Clostridia bacterium | reverse complement strand
CAGTGTTTATGCGCCTTTGCGGGCCCTCATATCCACTTTTTGCTTATTCCCACTCAATCGTGGCGGGGGGCTTGCTTGTGATATCGTAAACGATGCGGTTGATGTGGGGGACTTCGTTGACGATGCGGACGCTGACGCGATCCAGGACTTCGTAGGGGATCCGGGTCCAGTCGGCGGTCATAAAGTCGGTGGTGGTGACAGAGCGCAGAGCCAGGGTGTAGTCATAGGTGCGGCCATCGCCCTGGACGCCTACGGAGCGCATATTGGTCAGCACAGCAAAATACTGATTCATGGTGCCTTCCAGGTGGGCTTTGGCAATTTCATCCCGGAAGATGAAATCTGCTTCCCGCAGGGTGTCCAGTTTTTCCTTCGTAATATCGCCGATCACGCGGATGGCCAGGCCGGGGCCGGGGAAGGGCTGGCGCATGACCAGATACTCGGGCAGGCCCAGCTCGCGGCCCAGCTGGCGGGTCTCATCCTTGAACAACAGGCGCAGGGGCTCGATGATCTCGCGGAAATCCACGCAGTCGGGCAGACCGCCCACATTGTGGTGGCTCTTGATCACGGCGCTGTTGCCCAGGCCGGATTCGATCACATCGGGATAGATGGTGCCCTGAACCAGGAAATCCACCTTGCCGATTTTCTTGGCTTCTTCCTCAAAGACGCGGATAAACTCTTCGCCGATAATTTTGCGCTTCCGCTCGGGATCGGAGATATCCTTCAGCTTGTCCAGGAAGCGCTTTTCTGCATCCACGCGGATGAAGTTGATATCCCACTGCTGGAAGGCGGCTTCCACTTCGTCGCCCTCGTCCTTGCGCATCAGGCCGTGGTCGACGAATACGCAGGTGAGCTGGCGGCCCACAGCCTGGGCCAGCAGGGCTGCGGCCACGGAGGAGTCCACGCCGCCGGACAGGGCCAGCAGCACCTTGCCGTCGCCGATCTTTTCGCGCAGGGCAGCCACCTGGGTTTTCAGGAAGTCGCTCATGGTCCAATCGCCATGGGCGTGGCAGATCTCATAGAGGAAGTTGTGCAGCATGCGGCTGCCGTTGACAGTGTGGTTGACTTCGGGGTGGAACTGCACGCCGTAGAAGCCGCGCGCTTCGTCGCAGATGGCCACATTGGGGCAATTGTCGCTGTGGGCGACCAAAGCAAAGCCCTCGGGCACCTTTTCCATATAGTCGCCGTGGCTCATCCAGGTGATGCTCTGCTCGGGCAGATCCTTGAAGAGCTTGCAGGAGGTGTTGAAATAGGTTTCTGTTTTGCCGTACTCCCGGGCGGAAGCATCGGTGGCGGCAGTGACGGAGCCGCCCAGAGACCAGGCCATCAGCTGGCAGCCGTAGCAGATACCCAGCACGGGCACGCCCAATTCAAACAGGGCGGGATCCACGTGGGGCGCCGTTTCTTTGTATACGCTGCTGGGGCCGCCGGTGAAAATGATGCCGATGGGGGCGAACGCACGGATCTGCTCCAGGGACATGGTGTAGGGATGG
Organism: uncultured Clostridia bacterium; assembly: GCA_937915065.1. Lineage (GTDB taxonomy): Bacteria > Bacillota > Clostridia > Oscillospirales > Oscillospiraceae > Pseudoscillospira. The sequence continues at coordinate 5,817 of CALDMR010000158.1, read as the reverse complement.
ACCTCACAGTATACGTTGCATTCGCGGACGCGGCGGGCGATCAGCTGGTTATACTGGCCGCCGAAATCCAGGATCAGTACTTTTTCGTGGTTCATGCGCCTTTGGCCTCCTTTTGTGTTTTATATGCATCGATCATGGCGATAAACTTGTCGAACAGGAACCGGGTGTCCAACGGGCCGCCGCAGGCCTCGGGGTGGAACTGGACGGTGAAGATGGGCTTGCCGGCGTAAGTTACGCCCTCGCAGGTGCCGTCGTTGGCATTGGCGTAGCTGAGCACCGCGCCCTCGGGCAGACTGTCGGACAGGACGGCGTAGCCGTGATTCTGGGTGGTGATGTAAACCCGGCCGGTGGCCAGTTCTTTCACGGGCTGGTTGGCGCCGCGGTGACCGTAGTGCAGTTTGTGGGTTTTTGCGCCCTGGGAAAGGGCCATCAGCTGGTGGCCCAGGCAGATGCCGAAAATGGGTACGCCGGAGTCGGCGATCTTGGCCAGTTCTGCAATGATGCCGGTATTTTCAGACGGGTCGCCGGGGCCGTTGCTGAGCATAATACCGTCGGGCTCGTAGCTGAGCACTTCCTCGGCGGTGGTGGCGCCGGGCACACGGATGACTTTGCAGCCGCGGCGGATCAGCTCGCGGGGGATGTTTTCCTTGGCGCCGAAGTCCCACAGGACTACGGTGCGCTCGCCCTCGTCCACCGTTTCGTAAGCTTCAAAATTGCTTACGGCATTGACAGCGCCCTCGATCACATAGGGCTTGCAGAGGTTGGCGCCTTCGGGCACCTTGGCCTTGTCGGTGGTGATAAAGGCGTTCATGACGCCGCTTTCGCGGATCACTTTTGTCAGCTTGCGGGTGTCGATGCCCCACAGGCCGGGAATGCCGTTTTCTTTCAAAAATGCGTCCAGATCGCTTTCGCCGCGGAAATTGGAGGGCGCCTGGCACCATTCGCGGACAATATAGGCGCGCACCCAGGGGCGGGCGCTTTCAAAATCGGAAGGAATAATCCCGTAGTTGCCGATCAGCGGGAAGGTCTGGACGACGATCTGACCGTAATAACTGGGGTCGGTCAGGGTCTCCAGGTAGCCGGTCATGGCGGTGGTGAAAACAATCTCGCCGACGATGTCTGCTTCGGCGCCGAAGGACCAGCCTTCGTAAACGTCGCCGTTTTCCAGCACCAGATATGCGTTCTTTGCCATAGGAAAAACCCCTTTCTTGGAAAATCAGTTTCGTGTAAAAAGAGCGGCGGAATTTTGCCGGTAGATTCCGCGCGCAGCAGCGCGGAAAGCGCGGGGAAAACAGACGCGGTTGGGATGAAAATTCGGAAAAATCCCTAAAGCGCCCGATTTTATTATGCTTATTATACATCAAAGGATGTGCGCAGGGCAAAGAGAATTCCTGAAAAGATACGCAGAATAATGACAAAAACTTTCGTGCTTTTTTTACATATTCTACAATTGACAGGGGGGAGAGGGGGAGAAAGAGATGCGGGTGCAGCAAAATGGCAAAAATCGATTGAGATTTTATGGGCAATATGGTATACTTTATACAAACACTGCGTTGGGCAGATCATAATGGATGATTCCAGAAAACAGGGGAGGATTCGCAATGAAATTGAGCTTTTACGGCGCTGACCGCTGTGTGACCGGCAGCTGCCACTGCATTGAAGTCAACGGGAAAAAAATTCTGATTGACTGCGGATTGCAGCAGGGCCGCGATGAGATCGATAACCACGCGCTGCCCTTTCATCCGGGACAGATCGATTTCGTGCTGGTGACCCATGCGCATATCGACCATTCCGGCCGGATCCCGCTGCTGCTCAAGCAGGGATTCCGCGGCACCATTGTGGCCACCCGGCTGACGGCGGATCTGATGGAGATCATGCTGCAGGACAGCGCCCACATCCAGGAGAGCGACGCCATGTGGCTCAACCGAAAGGGGCGGCGCGCAGGAAAGAATGAGGTGGAGCCCCTTTACACCCTGGCCGACGCCATGGCGGTAAAGGACTATTTGCGCCGGTGCGAGTATAACGAGGAGGTGGAGCTGTGCGAGGGCGTCACGGCGGTATTCACCGATGCGGGCCATCTCCTGGGTTCTGCCAGCATCACCCTGCGGCTGACGGAAAACGGCGTGACGAAAACCATCGTGTTTTCCGGCGATATCGGCAACAACCGCCAGCCCATTATCCGGGATCCGGTTTTGCTGCGCGCGGCGGATTATGTGGTGATGGAAAGCACCTATGGCGACCGGGAGCATGGCGAAGTGCCCAGCTATACCGAGGGACTGGCCCAGGTGATTGATGAAACGCTGGGCAAGGGCGGTAATGTGGTGATCCCCTCCTTTGCCGTGGGACGAACGCAGGAACTGCTGTACTTTATCCGGGAGATCAAAGACCGGCGCCTGGTGAAGTCGGTGCCCGATTTTCCGGTGTATATCGACAGTCCCCTGGCCCGGGAGGCAACGGAGATCTTTGCTGGGGATCTGACGGGGTATCTCGACGAGGAGGCCATTGCTCTGGTGCAGGGCGGTATCAATATGTTTACCTTCCCGGGCCTGATGATGACTGCCACCAGCGAGGAATCCAAGGCGCTGAACCTGGATATGACGCCCAAGGTGATCATATCTGCCTCCGGCATGTGTGACGCAGGGCGGATCCGCCACCACCTGAAACACAACCTGTGGCGCAGCGAATGCACGATCTGCTTCGTGGGATACCAGGCGGAGGGCTCTTTGGGAGCACGGCTGCTGGATGGGGCCAGGGAAGTGAAGCTCTTCGGCGAAGAGATCGCAGTTAACGCCCGGATCATCAAGTTCAACGGCCTGTCCTCCCATGCCGACCTTTCCAGCCTGCTGGACTGGATCAACGCGTATGCACCCCGGCCGGAGCATGTGTTTGTGGTTCATGGCGACGCCGATGTGGCGCCGGTGTTTGCCCAGAATCTGAAAGACCGGGGCTTTGAAGTCCATGCTCCCGAATATACGGAAGTTTACGACCTGTTGAGCAACACCAGGATCTCTGCCGGGTACACGCCGGAGCGGAGAAAGGCGGCGCCGCCGGACAAGGGGTCTGCTGCCTATCAGCGCCTGGAGAATGTGGGCTTGCTGCTGCAGGAGGTCATTCGGCACAACAAGGGCGGCACCAACAAGGATCTGGCGAAGTTTGCCGATCAGATCCGCGCGCTGGCCGAAAAGTGGGACCGCTGAGGAAGCCCGCTGGCGCATCAGACACAAAAGCCGGCCCTGCCGCAAGAACCCCTTGCGGCAGGGCCGGTTTCTTTATACAATACCAATCAAATGATCACCGCCGAAAAGGAGCAAGCGCCTGTATGAACGAGATAAAAAAGAATGAGCTTTATACCGTAACCATTGAAGGTTATTCCAGCGAAGGGCTGGGTGTGGCGCGGCTGGACGGCCGGGTGCTGTTTGTACACGGGGGCGTGCGCGGCGAAGTGTGCACAGTGCTGGTGATGAAAGTGCTGAAGCATGTGGCCTTTGCCAAGGTAAAAACCGTGCTGGAGCCCTCGCCCCACCGGGCGGAGCCGGCCTGCCTCTGGTTTGGAAAATGCGGGGGCTGCACTTTCTGGCATCTGGATTACGAAGAAGAACTGGAGGCCAAGCGCCGGAAGGTGGCCGACGCCCTGGAGCGCATCGGCGGCCAGCGGGTGGAAGATCTGCCCATTTTTGGCAGCGAACGGATGCTGCATTACCGCAACAAGGCTCAGTATCCCGTGGCCCCGCCCCAGCGGATCGGGTTTTACCGGGCCCGCACCCATGAGGTGATTCCGGTGGAGACCTGCCTGATCCAAAGTACCGCGGCGGAGCGGGTGGCGGCGGCAGTGCGGCGTTGGATGGAAGCGTATGGAATCCCAGCTTACGATGAGGGCTGCGGTAAAGGGTGGCTGCGCCATGTGTATGTGCGCACGGCTCGGAACGAGGATGCCCTGGTGTGCCTGGTGGCGGCCTCTGCCCGGGCGGAGCATGCCGCGGAACTGGTGGAGGCGGTGCGCGAAGCCTGGCCTCAAACGGTGGGCATTGTGCTGAACATCAATGCAAAGCCGGGCAATGTGATCCTGGGTGACCGTTACCAGACCTTGTGGGGACAGAACTATTTGATGGATGAGCTGTGCGGCTGCCGGTTTAAGCTGTCGGTGCCTTCTTTTTATCAGGTCAACCGGGATCAAGCGGAGCGGCTGTATGAAACGGCGGCGGAGTTTGCGGCCCTGCGGGGCACGGAAACGGTGCTGGAACTGTATTGCGGCACGGGTACCATTACTTTGACCCTGGCAAAACGGGCCGGGCGGGTGATCGGTGCGGAGATCGTGCCGGAAGCCATTGCAGACGCGCGGGAAAATGCGGAGCGCAACGGCGTGGAAAATGCAGAATTTTTCTGCGGCGACGCGGCGGAGGTGGCGGCGAAATGCGCCACCGAAGGACTGCGGCCCGATGTGATCGTGGTGGATCCGCCCCGCAAAGGGCTGGCGCAGGAAGTCATCGGCGCGGCGGTGGCCATGGCGCCGGATCGGATCGTTTATGTATCCTGCGATCCGGCCACGCTGGGGCGGGATGTGAAGCTGTTTTCCCAGCAGGGCTATGCCCTGCAAAAGGCCGCAGCCGTAGATATGTTCCCAAGAACGGCCCATGTGGAGACGGTAGTTTTGCTGCAAAGGGAAAATGGATAGAGATCCTTAGATTTAGGCACTTTTCCCGCCATGTGGTGTTTGACGCCGAGGGTGATAAGTTCCGCAATAAGCGCATTGAGGACTATATCACGGTTTCGGTGGTCATTGATATGAAGGACGGGAACACAAAAAATGAAATAGCCGGCGGATAAAAATGCCCCCGAAGTCAGCGGATGAATGGCTGCTTCGGGGGCATTTTTCTGTTTTTTGGTTATTCTTGTGGAGGGGAAAGGGGCGGAAAGGCGCACATAAAATAATTTCAAAAAAGGGGTTGACTGTACAGTTGCTGAACGGAGTAGAATGAGGCCGAACCAAACGAAGGAGATGAATTTATGAAACATATTAAGCGAATCGGTGCGGTGGCTGTTTGTGCCGCAGTGGCTGCGGGGGCGCTGTGGCTCTGCTTTGGGGAAAAGGTTAAGATCCTTCATACATCCCTGAACAGTTTCAAAGATGAGAACCTGGCCTACACCTTTCAACATACGCCGGAGATCCAGCCCACGGTTACGATCCACAAGGGAACGCAGACCTTCCAGTTTGCAAAGGAAGATCCTGTTGAGCTGGCAGACGGCTTTTCCTTCCAGGACACTTTTTATCCCACGGCCAACTTTTTGGAGGATACCAAAACTTCGGCCATGCTGGTGATCAAAGACGATGTGATCCGCTATGAGAATTATTTTTTCGGCGGGGATGAAAATACGGTATTTTCCTCCAACTCCATGGGGAAATCCTTTGTATCGGCCTTGTTGGGAATCGCGGTGAGCGAGGGGGCTGTGAGCAGTATTGAAGATCCTCTGGGGAAATATATCCCGGAATTTGTCGGCACGGAATTGGAGGAGATCCCGATCAAAGCCTGCCTGCAAATGGCCTCTGGCATTCGGTTTGATGAAGACCGGGATATGAGCGGATTTTCGATGCGCACCCTGATGGGAAAACCGGCCATGAAGGTGATTGCAAAATACGGCGTTCAGGAAGCGCCGTTTACTTACCGCCGGTATTTGAGCATCAATACGGAAATTTTGGGACAGGTCATCAAAAATGCCACCGGCTGCGGCCTGGCAGAGTATATGGAAGAAAAGCTGTGGAAAAAGATCGGCGTGGATCATGATGCATACTGGACCCTGAGCAACGGCACAGAGCTTGCA
>CALDMR010000157.1 GCA_937915065.1 uncultured Clostridia bacterium | reverse complement strand
AAACACATTGCCCGGCCCCACAGAGGGCAGCTGATCCGCATCGCCCACCATCACCAGGCGGCATCCCGGCCGCAGGGCCGCCAGCAAAGCCTGCATCAGGGGCAGATCCACCATGGACATTTCATCCACAATGACCGCATCCACCTGCAGCGGTTCCTTTTCATTTTTTGAAAATGTCACTTCGCCCAGCTCTTCGTTATAGCTCATGCCCAGCATGCGGTGAATCGTCTGCGCCTCCCGGCCGCAGGCTTCGCCCAACCGTTTGGCTGCCCGGCCCGTGGGCGCCGTCAGGGCGATTTCGTAGCCCATGCGCTCCAGCACCGCCACAATTCCCCGCACACAGGTGGTTTTTCCGGTGCCGGGGCCGCCGGTGAGCAGGAAAACGCCGGATCGGGCTGCCTGAGACACCGCCATGCGCTGCTCCGGCGCATAAACGAGCTCCTGCTCCGCCTGGATCTCATCCACAATGCGCTCCACATTCCGCCCCTGATCCGCGTCTCCCTCGCACATGCGCAAAATCCGGGCGCACACGGCGGTTTCCGCTTCATACAGCCTTGCCAGATAGCAGGCCTGCACATTGGCTACGCCGTCCTCCACCAGCTTCCCCGCCCCGACCAGCGCGTCCACAGCAATTTCCGCCGTGTCCTCCGGCAGCTCCAGCATGGCGGCGGCCGCCGCCGTCAACTTGGGCCGCGGCAAAAACACATGCCCATTATTCATATTATGGGCCAGCGTAAATAAGACCGCCGCTTCCACCCGGGCAGGACTATCTGCCGCCGCACCGTCGGCCAGGGCAATGGCATCCGCCGCGCCAAAGGACACACCGAAGGCTTCTTCACACAGCAGATAGGGATTGCTCCGCACCGTTTCCGAAGCCCTGTCCCCATAGCGCTGATACAGTTTGATGGCCAGGGCCGTGGGCAGATCGTTGCGGGCAAGAAATTCCATCAGCCGCCGCATACCGGCCTGATAGCGGAAGCTGCCCGCAATCTCCTGGGCCTTGCGGGCGGTGATGCCTTTCAGCGTGGTCATCCGCTCCGGCTCCAGCTCCAGCACATCCAGCGTTTCCTCGCCGAAGCGCTGCACCAGCAGCTGGGCCGTGGCAGGCCCCACGCCCTTGACCACGCCGGAAGAGAGGTAGCTCAAAATGGCACTCTCCGTGCGGGGCATATAGCGCTCCACCGTTTCCGCCTGGATCTGGGCGCCGTGGACGGGATGATGCTTCCACTCGCCGGTAACGATCAGCTCCTCGCCGGGGGCGGCGCAGGGGATGCACCCCACCACAGTAATCTGTTCCCCATCCGTGGTGTCCAGGCGCAGCACAGTGTAGCCATTCTCTTCATTTTGAAAAATCAAGCTGTTGACCGTACCGTCTATGGTGCAGCGTTCCCCTGCCATCGTCCCGTCCTCCTTTGTCAGTCCATCGTATTTCTATGCAGCCGCTCCGGCACATCGTCCATGGCGCACAGCACCACGCCGGCGCTGCGCCGGCACAGCGCCCCGGCCCGTTCCCGCGCCGCGCCGTCCAGGCCGCAGTCGGCAATCAGAATCCGGTCGAATTTCCGTCCGCCCATCCTGACCCATTGCAGCTGCGCCACCGTTTCTTCCAGGGCGGGCGCATCCCCCGCCGCCGGGATCAGAACCACGCAGGGTTCCATCCGTTCCTGCTTTGACAGGAAGATTGCGCCCGCCGCCGTCCAGACGGCCCAGGCAATGCCCACCGCCGCAAAAAAGGCCACCAGGCCCTGCTGCAGCACTTCCATCATGGGAAAGCCCCCTTTCTGCTCCAGTCTATGCAGAAAAGGGGCTTTCCGCGCTCTTCCGCCGCAGCATTCTTACTCCGCCAGCACTTTTTTCAGATACCGCCCCGTATAACTCTCCTCGCAGCGGGCCACTTCCTCGGGCGTACCGGTGCATACCACCGTGCCGCCGCCGCTGCCCCCCTCGGGGCCCAGATCGATCAGATAATCCGCCGTTTTGATCACGTCCAGATTATGCTCGATCACCACCATGGTGTTGCCCCCGTCCACCAGCTTCTGCAGCACGCCGATCAGGCGGCGCACATCGTCGGTGTGCAGGCCCGTGGTGGGTTCGTCCAGAATATAAATCGTCTTGCCCGTGGAGCGCTTGCTCAGCTCCGTGGCCAGTTTGACCCGCTGGGCCTCGCCGCCGGACAGGGTCGTGGACGATTGGCCCAGGCGGATATACCCCAGGCCCACCTCCTGCAGCGTTTGGATCTTCCGCTGGATCTTGGGCAGGTTGGCAAAAAACACCACCGCCTCGTCCACCGTCATATCCAGCACTTCGCAGATATTTTTCCCTTTATACTGTACTTCCAGGGTCTCCCGGTTATACCGCTTGCCCTTGCAAACCTCGCAGGGCACATAGATATCCGGGAGGAAATGCATTTCGATCTTCACCAGTCCGTCGCCCTGGCAGGCCTCGCAGCGGCCGCCGCGCACATTGAAGGAAAACCGCCCCGGCCCGTAGCCCCGGGCTTTGGCATCCTGGGTGGCCGCAAACAAGTCGCGGATATCGTTAAACACCCCGGTATAGGTGGCGGGATTGGAGCGGGGCGTCCGCCCAATGGGGCTCTGATCGATCGCAATGACCTTGTCCAGAAATTCCTTTCCCTCGATGGCCCGGTGCTTGCCGGGGCGCACTTTCATGCGCATCAGATCTGCCCCCAGCCGCTTGAACAGGATCTCGTTGACCAGAGACGACTTGCCGCTGCCGGACACGCCGGTCACACAGGTAAAGGTGCCCAGGGGGATCGATACATCCACATCTTTCAAGTTGTTCTCCGCCGCGCCGCGGATGGTCAGCGCCTGTCCGCTGCCGCTGCGCCGCTCTTTGGGCACTTCCACTTTTTTCTTCCGGGCCAGGTACAATCCCGTCAGAGATTTGGGATTGGCCGCCACTTCCTCGGGCGTGCCCGCGGCCACAATCTCGCCGCCGTGAACGCCGGCGCCGGGGCCCACATCGATGATATAATCCGCCGCGCGCATGGTGTCCTCATCATGCTCTACCACAATCAGGGTATTGCCCAGATCCCGCAGCCCCTTCAGCGTGGCCAGCAGCTTGTCGTTATCCCGCTGGTGCAGGCCGATGGAAGGCTCGTCCAGAATATAGAGAACGCCCATCAAGGAGGAGCCGATCTGGGTGGCCAGGCGGATGCGCTGGCTCTCGCCGCCGGACAAGGTGGCCGCGCTGCGCTGCAGCGTCAGGTAATCCAGGCCCACAGACTGCAAAAAGCCCAGGCGGCTGCGGATCTCCTTCAAAATGCGCTCGGCGATCATGGCCTTGGTGGCCGGCAGCTCCAGCCCCTCCATAAATTTCAGGGCATCCCCCACCGACAGGCGGGTATAGGCATCGATATCCATGCCGCCCACGGTCACCGCCAGCACTTCCTTTTTCAGCCGTTTGCCGGCACAGTCGGGACAGGCGCACTCGCTCATGCACTCTTCCAGTTCCCGGCGGGAATAGTCGCTCTGGGTCTCCCGGAAGCGGCGCTCCAGATTGCGGGCCACGCCTTCAAAGGGCTGCATCAGGGTACCGCTGCCCCGCTCCTGGTCATAGTGCAGCTTCAGTTTTTCGCCCCCGGTGCCGTAGAGGATCACCTGGAGCACGCTTTCCGGCAGCTCCGCCACCGGCGTGGACAGGGAAAAGTGATACTGTTTTGCCAGGGCGTCAAAATACATCCGGGAAATGCCGTCGCCCCGGATATTGTTCCAGCCCGGGGCCGTGATGGCCCCCTCCAGAATGGACAGGGATTTGTCCGGGATGATCAGCTCCGGGTCGGCCCGCAGCTGAAAACCCAGGCCCGTGCAGGTGGGGCAGGCGCCATAGGGATTGTTAAAGGAAAACATCCGGGGCGTCAGCTCTTCGATGGAAATGCCGCAGTCCTCGCAGGCATAGTTCTGGGAAAACAGCAGATCCTGATCCCCCTCCAGCACATTGATCAGCACAATGCCGCCGGACAGGGCCGCCGCCGTTTCAATGCTGTCCGTCAGCCGCTGGCCGATCTCCGCCTTGATGACCAGGCGGTCCACGATGATCTCAATGCTGTGCTTTTTATTTTTTTCCAGCTTGATCTCTTCGCTCAGATCGTACAGGCTGCCGTCCACCCGCACGCGGACATAGCCGCTGCGGCGGGCGTCCTCGAACACCTTGGCGTGCTCGCCCTTTTTCCCCCGGATCACAGGCGCCATCACCTGGATCTTGCTGCCCTGGGGCAGGGCCAGCACCTGATCCACGATCTGATCCACCGTCTGCTGCCGGATCTCTTTGCCGCACTTGGGGCAGTGGGGCGTACCCACCCGGGCCCAGAGCAGGCGAAGATAATCGTAGATCTCCGTCACCGTGCCCACGGTGGAGCGGGGGTTCTTGCTGGTGGTTTTCTGGTCGATGGAGATGGCGGGGCTGAGCCCGTCGATATAGTCCACATCCGGCTTTTCCATCTGCCCCAAAAACATCCGGGCATAGGAAGAAAGACTTTCCACATAGCGGCGCTGGCCCTCGGCATAAATCGTGTCGAAGGCCAGGGAGGACTTGCCCGAACCGGACAGCCCCGTCATGACCACCAGCTGATCGCGGGGGATCTCCACATCCACATTTTTCAGATTGTTCTCCCGCGCACCTTTGATAATGATTTTATCCTGCATGAATTTCGATTCCTCGACTGTCTTTTCAAAAAATATCTGCTTATGCTTCCACGATCACATCCGCCGCAGCGCCGCGCACCAGCGACAGCAGATCCCCGGGGGACAATTCCACCTGGGCGCCGATCCTGCCGCCGGAGACAATGATCGTTTCATACTCCAAAGCCGATGCGTGGAGCACCGTGCGGAACTGCTTTTTCATGCCGATGGGGCTGCATCCGCCATGGACATAGCCCGTCAGGGGCAGCAGATCCTTGGCCGGCAGCATGGCCACCGACTTCTCCCCCACCGCCTTTGCCGCCTTTTTCAAATCCAGCGCGGCAGCCACCGGCACATCAAACACATAATAGGTTTTCGAAGCCCCCTGGGTCACCAGGGTTTTGAATACCCGCCCCGGATCCTGCCCCATACTTTGGGCCACGGTGACGCCGTCCACCGCCACACCCTCCCCGTGGGGATAGGTGTGGGCGGTGTAGGCGATCTTCTTCTGCTCCAGAATGCGCATCACATTCGTCTTATTCTCCGCCGATTTTGCCATATTCCTGTCCTCGCCTCAAATCAATCTTTCTCCGCCGCTCAGCAGACCGCTGTCCGCCATGGAGGTATAATCGTTTTCCGCCACAATGATATGATCCAGCAGGCGGATCCCCATGGTGCGCAGGCCTGTTTCCACGGCCATCGTGGCTTGGCAGTCTGCCTCGGAGGGCAGCGCCAGGCCGCTGGGATGGTTGTGGGCCAGGTAGACAAACATCGCGTTGTCCGCCAGGGCGAACCGCACCGCGTCGCGCACATTGAAGGCGCTGCCGCCGGCGCCGCCTTCGCTCAGCTTATGCCAGGCCAGCAGGCGGAACTTCCCGTCCAGGCACAACTCCAGCAAAAGCTCGTTGCGCTCGCTCCAAAAATATTTCTTGAAAAATGCGCCGGCTTCATCCGATGTTCTGATGGCCTGTCCCGGTTTGTCCAGCTCCGTCTGACTGCGCCGGTAGATCTGGGGCACCAGGCGCAGCAGCAGGGCCGCATTTTCTCCGATGCCCTCCACCCGGCACAGCTCCTCCACCGGCGCCTTGAACACGCCGTCCAGGCTGCCGAATCGGGTGAGCAGCGCATGGGCCAGGGCGTTGGTATCTACCCGGGGAATGGCATAAAACAGCAGCAATTCCAGCGCTTCATGGGGCGCAAAGGCATCCAGACCGTATTTCAGGAATTGTTCCTTCTTCCGGCGGCGGTGCCCCGCATGGAGATTCTCCTTCTTCTCCACCCTTGCCGGCGCTCCTTATTTCCCGCCGTATTCTGCCAGATAAGCTTCCATGCGGGCTTTCATGGCATCGTCAATGATGACCTTTCCGTCCACCTCTTTGTTGTACAGCATATCGATCACCTGGCGCACAGTGACGATGGGGTAGACCTGGATGCCGTACTGCTCCCGCAGTTCGTTCAGCGTGGTCTGCACGCCGGTGCCCCGCTCCATGCGGTCCACCGACACAAACAGGGCCACGATCTTCACATCGGCCACGCTCTTGAAGAACTCGATGCTCTCGCGTACGGCGGTGCCGGCGGTGACCACATCTTCCACGATGGCAATGCGGTCGCCGTCCTTGGGCTTGTAGCCCACCATGCTGCCGCCCTCGCCGTGATCCTTGGCTTCCTTGCGGTTGAAGCAGTAGGGCAGGTCGCGGCCGTAATTGCGGAACAGGGATGCAGAAGCAGTGGTCACCAGGGGGATGCCCTTGTAAGCGGGGCCGAACAGGGCATCGATGCCCTCGGGCATATTCTCCTGGATGCAGGCAGCGTAGTAATCGCCGAGGCGGGCCGCCTGGGCGCCGGTCTTATAGTTTCCGGTGTTGACGAAATAGGGCGTCTTGCGGCCGCTCTTGGTGACAAAATCGCCAAAGGTCAGCACGCCGGAATCGACCATGAAACGAATAAATTCTTCCTGATAAGTCATAGGGGTATTCCTCCTCTGTATTTCTTCAGCCGGCAAAACCAGCCATTTTTCACTTCATACTAATTCAATCATAGAGTATAGCATAAACCGCCCCATTCAGGCAAATAAAACCGCAGAAATTCACAGTTTTTTTGCAAAATCCCTGCGCCGCCCCCGGAAAAAACCGCCGCCGGGCGCGCAGAAGTTTCCCGAAAAAACTTGACAGTCCCTGTGGATTAGCATAGTATAGGCAATGGACATATTGTCTGAAAAGAATATCATTCCGGTAGGCAAGGCTACCTCAGGGATACGGATTGTTGCCGCGCAGCAGTGGAGACACTGTCAGATGGTCAGCAGGAGATGTCGAATCCAAGGCATTTCTTAATACAATACCACCGCCCTGGGATGCTGAAGCTCGAACGGTGGACGCCTGGTCTGCGCAGCATCGCCTGCGGAGGCGTTAAACGCATCTCCCCCTCCGATTGCACTGCCGGATGATTTTCTGGTTTTGCCGGAGGGATTTTTTACTGCCCGGGCCGTCTTCTGCCCGCAAGTTTTAGCCCCCGGCGGCCCATACTACCCCATGTTGAACGGGATCGATATGCAGAAAGGGGGTATTACCCATGCAGAAGGAACATCTGGATCTGGCCGTGGATTTCATCGAGGAACTGCTGGCCCAGGGAAAATACGCCGTCGTGCGGGAGCAAATGGTGGATATGGAACCGGCGGACGTGGCGCTGCTGCTTTCGGAATTCTCCGAAGACCGGCTGCCGCTGCTGTTCCGTTTGCTGCCCAAGGAGCTGGCGGCGGAAACCTTTGTTGAAATGGATAATGATCAGCAGGAGCTGCTGATCCGCTCTTTCAGCGATACGGAGCTGAAAGAAGTGCTGGAGGAAATGTATCTGGACGACACCGTGGACGTGATCGAAGAGATGCCCGCCAGCGTGGTGCACCGCATCCTGCGCCACTGCGATCCGGAAAGCCGCAGAACCATCAACGAACTGATGAAATACCCCGAAGACAGCGCCGGCAGCATCATGACCACAGAATTTGTCAGCCTGACGGCGGACATGACCGTGGAAGACGCGTTCAAGCGCATCCGCCGCACCGGCGTGGATAAAGAAACCATCTACCTTTGCTATGTGGTCAACGAAAGCCGGGTGCTGATCGGCCTGGTTTCCGTGCGCACCCTGCTGCTGCACGAAGAGGACGATATCATCAGCGATATTATGGAAAGCTCCATCGTCAGCGTGAATACCCTGGACGACCAGGAAACCGTTTCCCAGATGCTGAGCAAATACGACTTCATCGCCATGCCCGTGGTGGATCAGGAGCACCGCCTGGTGGGCATCGTCACCATCGACGACGCCATGGATGTTATGGAAGCCGAGGCCACCGAGGATATGGAAAAGATGGCGGCCATCATGCCCTCTGACAAGCCCTACCTCAAAACCGGCGTGCTGGAAACCTTCAAGGCCCGCACGCCCTGGCTGATGATCCTGATGCTTTCAGCCACCTTCACCGGCCTGATCATGACCCATTTTGAAAACGCTCTGATGGCCTGCGCTGTGCTCACCGCCTTTATCCCCATGCTCTCCGGTACCGGCGGCAACTCCGGCACCCAGGCCTCCACCGCAGTGATCCGCGCCCTCTCCCTGGGAGAGATCGATTTCCGCGACACCTTCCATGTGATTTGGAAGGAAGCCCGGGTGGCCCTGATCTGCGGCATTTGCCTGGCGGCGGCCAACTTCGTAAAAATGATGCTGATCGACCGCATGCTGATGCAGAACCCCGCCGTCACGGTTTTGGTGGCCCTGGTGGTGTGCCTGACCCTGATCTGCACTGTTCTGTGCGCAAAAGTGGTGGGCTGCAGCCTGCCGATCCTGGCGGAAAAGCTGGGGCTCGACCCCGCCGTTATGGCCAGCCCCTTCATTTCCACGGTGGTAGACGCCCTGTCCCTGCTGGTATATTTCCGCATCGCCACCGCGATCCTCGGAATCTGACCTTTTCAAAAGTTGCAAAAAATGACAATTCATTATGTTAAGCCGTCCGCTAAAGCGGGCGGCTTTTCTCCTTTTTTCCACGAAATCCACCTCTTTTTCCACAAATATGTATCGTTCACAGAAAGTTCATCATTTTTTCAAAATTCGTTCAAGAATTCAAAGCCCCCCTGTGCTATTCTATATTCGCAGGCAAGAAGTAACCAAAAATTCTTTCTTTTCCTTACTCTCTCTTAACGCAGAATCCGCTGTCCGGAAGGCAGAACCGGGCAGCGGATGAAGCAAACTCTCCCCATACCGTTCCCCCCGGTATGTTTTTTGGAAGCCGCCCTAAAAAGGCGGCTTCTTTTTTTTTGTTTTCTCAAAGGGACGCCCCCCGGCCAAAAACCGGAGGGCGTCCCTTTCGCTTTTATTTTCCGCAGCCGCGCTTATTCCGCAGCCAGAACCTGCCGCAAAATGGCCAGGCCCTTCATAATTTCTTCTTTGGTGATGGTCAGCGGCGGCAGCAGGCGCAGGGTATCCTTGCCGGCAGTCAGCACCAGCAGTCCGGCGTCGATGCACTTCTGCGCCAGTTCCTTGTGGCTGATGCCCTGAAGCTGTATGCCGATCATCAGTCCCATGCCCCGCACACCGGCCACATAGGGGCTGTGCAGCCCCTCAATATAATCCCGGATCAGCTCGCCCTTGATTTTAACTTCTTCCAGCACCCCATCGTCCAGCTGCTCCAGCACCGCCAGGCCGCCGGCGCAGGCAACGGGATTGCCGCCGAAAGTGGTGGCATGCATGCCGGGGCCCAGCACATTCCGGCACTTTTCATTGGCCAGAATACCGCCCAGGGGCAGGCCGCCGCCGATGCCCTTGGCAAAGGACACCACATCGGGCAGCACGCCGTACTGCTGATAGGCAAACAGGGTTCCCGTGCGGCCGATACCGGTCTGCACTTCGTCCACCAGCAGCAGCCAGTCGTTTTCCGCGCAGAGCACCGCCAGCTGGTGTACAAATTCCTGATCCATGGGCAGCACGCCCCCCTCGCCCTGCACCAGCTCCAGCATTACAGCGCACACATCGTCCCCCGCCGTTTCGCGGATGGAGTCGATGTCATTGGCGTCGGCATACCGGAAGCCCTCGGTAAAGGGGTAAAAATACTGGTGGAACACCGCCTGCCCCGTGGCAGAAAGGGTGGTCACCGTGCGCCCGTGGAAAGAGTTGTTCAGGGTGATAATGGTGCTGCGCCCGTGGCCGTATTTATCAAAGCTGTATTTGCGGGCCAGCTTGATCATGCCTTCGTTGGCCTCGGCGCCGCCGTTGGCAAAAAAGGCCGCGCTCATGCCGGAGCGCCCGCAAAGCTGCTCCGCCAGCGCAATATAGGGTTCGCTGTAAAACAGGTTCGACACATGGGCCAGCCGCAGCGCCTGGGCGCCCACGGCGCTGGCCCAATGCCAGTTGCCGTACCCCAGGCAGTTCACGCCGATGCCGGAAGTAAAGTCCACATATTCCCGTCCGTCCACATCATAGAGCAGGCTGCCCTGGCCGTGATCCACGGCGATGGGGAAACGGCTGTAAGTCTGCATCACCCACTGGGCGTCCCGCTCGATCAGTTCCTGATGTTCCATTCAGCAATTCTCCTCCTTATCCAGAATCATGGTGCCGATACCCTCATCGGTAAGCATTTCGATCAAAATAGAATGGGGGATGCGGCCATCAATGATATGGGTGCGCTTCACGCCCCCGGCGATGGCCTCGGCGCAGCACTCCGTTTTGGGGATCATGCCGCCCTTCAGCACGCCGCTCTGCCGGTAGCCCTCCAGCTCCTCCGGATGGATCACCTGGATCAGGCTTTCCTCGTCCCCGGGGTTCCGGAGCACGCCGCGCACATCTGTCAGCAGGATCAATTTTTCCGCCTGCAGCGCCACCGCCAGTTTGGCCGCCGCCGTATCGGCGTTGATGTTGTATACATATCCCTCGCTGGTGTCGTCCGCCGCCTGGGCCACCGTGGCCACAATGGGGATGAATCCCTCCGCCATGCTCTTTTCCAGCACTTCGGGGTTGATCTGCGTGATCTCTCCCACCAAACCGTAATCCTCCCCGTCGCCCCGATCCAGCTTTTTTGCCTGGATCAGCGCCGAGTCCAGGCCGGACAGGCCCACGGCCCTGCCGCCGATGCGGGAAATACGATCCACCAAATTTTTGTTGACCTTGCCGCACAGCACCATCTGCACCACATGCATGGTCTCCCGGCTGGTGTAGCGCAGGCCGTTGATAAAGTGGGACTCGATGCCCATTTTATCCAGCAATTCGCTGATCTCCGGGCCGCCGCCATGAACCAGCACCACCCGCACGCCCACCAGGTTTAAGAGGACGATATCCTCCATCACCGCCGCAAACAGATCTTTGTTGATCATGGCATTGCCGCCGTATTTCACCACCACGACCTTGCCGTTGTACTGCTGAATATAGGGCAGCGCCTGCACCAGGATCTGAGCCCGCTCGTAATTTTTATTGCCTACTATTGTCATCGTTCCATGCCTTCTTTATCCGGAAAATTGCACGCCTGCGGCGCGGCTGCCGTTTTACGGCGCGCGCAAAAATTTGAATCTGTGCCAGGCAGGATATGCGCCTGTGCAGCCCCGCCTTTAAGTTCTATAATCCCCGTTGATCTGTACATAGTCATAGGTCAGGTCGCAGCCCCAGCAGGTGCATGCTCCCGCGCCCCGGCCCATGGAGATCTCGATGGCGACCTCATCCTCGGAAAGGATCTTTTTCGCCAGATCCTCATCAAAGGCCAGGCCGCGGCCCGCCCGGCAGACCGGGATCTCGCCCGCCCGGGAGGCAAAGGTCACATCCACGGAATCGGGGTCAAAGGCCTCGCCGGAATACCCCATGGCGCACAGCACCCGTCCCCAGTTGGCGTCGCAGCCGAAAATGGCCGCCTTGGTCAGGCTGGAGGCAATCACGCTTTTGGCCACGGTCTCGGCGGCGGCTTCACTCCGGGCGCCGGACACCGTGCAGGTGATCAGATGTTTGGCACCTTCCCCGTCCTTGGCCATCCGGCGGGCCAGCTGGATGCAAAGCTCCGTCAGGGCCTCCACAAAGCACCGGTACTCCGCGCCATGCGTCCGAATCCCCTCGTTGCCCGCCATACCGTTGGCCAGCAGCACGCAGGTATCGTTGGTGGATGTATCGCCATCCACGCTGATGCGGTTGAAGCTGACCCGCACCGCCTCCCGCAGGGCTTCTTTGACCAGTTCCCCGGAGATCGCACAGTCTGTGGTAAGGAAGCACAGCATGGTGCCCATGTTGGGATGGATCATGCCGGAACCCTTGGAGATGCCGCCGATGGTCACCGTTTTTCCGCCGATAGTCACGGCCACGGCCCCTTCTTTTTTCACCGTATCGGTGGTCATAATGGCGTGGGCCGCCCCGTCGGAGCCCTCGCGGCTCAGCTGGGCCGCCGCCCCGGGAATGGCCTGCTCAATAGCCTCGATATTGATGGTCTGGCCGATCACGCCGGTGGAACCCACCGCCACATCCTCCGCCGGCACGCCCAGGGCCGCCGCCGCAGCAGAGCACATCCGCCGGGCATTCTCCATGCTCCCGTCGCAGCAGGCGTTGGCATTGCCGCTGTTGGCCACCACAGCCTGGGCCCTGCCGTTTTGCAGGTGCTCCATGGTCAGCAGCACGGAGGCCGCCTTGACCTGGTTTTTTGTATACATGCCGTAGGCGTTGCAGGGCTCGGCAGAGTAGATCAGCATCAGATCCTTTTTGTCCGGCGCACTGGACGCCTTCACACCGGCATGCACGCCGGCGGCGTAAAATCCTTTCGCGGCGCACACGCCGCCTTCACAAGCTTTCACCAAATCATACCTCCCGTTGAAATCAGAGATGATCCGAATTGTTTCACAGGTTCAGTCCCTCTGCTTCGTCAAAGCCCAGCATCAGGTTCATGTTCTGCACGGCAGCGCCGGAAGCGCCTTTGCCCAGGTTATCGAACAGGGCCGTCACCGTGGTCTGCGTTTCATGGCCGCAGACGATCAGCCGCAGGGTATCCTTGCCCGCCATGGTATCGGCGTAGATCACGGCCTCATCTCCCCCCAGGGGCGCCACGCTGACCAGCCGCTGCCCCGCATAATGGGCGCTCAGGCACTGCCAGGCCGCCCCGGCGTCCAGTCCCGGCAGCAGCACTGTTGTGGCCATGCCCTTATAATAGTCACCCAGAATGGGAGAAAATACCGGCGGATGGGCCAATCCGCAAATTTTCTGCATTTCCGGCAGGTGCTTGTGCCGCAGATTCATACCGTAGATCCGGCAGCTTCCGTGGCGCGGATCCCGGTCTTTATCCTCATACTCGGCGATCAGCTTTTTGCCGCCGCCGGAATACCCTGTCAGCGAATAGGCCGTCAGCATCTGATCCGCCGGGACAAGGCCGCTCTGCACCAGGGGATACACCCCTGCGATCAGTCCGCTGGCATGGCAGCCCGGATTGGCCACCCGCTTGCTTTGGCAAATGGCCGCCCGATGGGCTACGGAAAGTTCGGCAAAGCCGTAGTCCCAGCCCGCTGCCGTGCGGTGGGCCGTGGAGGCGTCGATGACCCGGGTGGTATCGTTTTCGATCAGCGCCACGGCTTCCCGGGCCGCCTCATCCGGCAGGCACAGGAACACCAGATCCGCCGCGTTGAGCAGTTTTTTCCGCTCCGCCGCATCCTTGCGCTTGTCCTCGTCGATCAGCAGCAGTTCCACATCGCCGCGCCGGGCCAGCCGGTCGTAGATCTGCAGGCCCGTGGTACCCTCCCTGCCGTCAATAAAAATGACCGGTTTTTTCACGACTCTTTCGCTTCCTTTGTGCGGGCGTCCAGGAAGGCCTGGATCGCCGCGATCTGGCGCTCCACCTCTGTCCGGGCGGGGCCGCCAATCGCCTTTCTGCCGTTGACGCAGTTGTTCATATACAGCGCCTGGTAAATATCTTCATGGAAATAATCGGACACCGCCTGGAATTCCTCCAGCGTCAGGGTATCCAGCTTTTCGCCCTTTTCAATGCAGGTGTGCACCAGCTTGCCCACCACCATGTAGGCCTCCCGGAAGGGCAGGCCCTTTTTCACCAGATAATCGGCGCAGTCGGTGGCGTTGATGAAGCAGCCGTCCAGGGCGGCGCGGCGCATATTCTCGGGCTTGACCACCATGGTATCGATCATGGCGGCAAACACAGGCAGGCACATCTTCACTGTGTCGATGGCGTCGAACACACACTCCTTGTCCTCCTGCATGTCCTTGTTGTAGGCCAGGGGCAGGCCCTTCATCACCGTCAGCAGCGTGATCAGGGAGCCATAGACCCGGCCGGTCTTGCCGCGCACCAGCTCCGCCACATCGGGATTCTTCTTCTGGGGCATGATGGAGGAGCCTGTGGAATAGGCGTCGTCCAGCTCCACATACTTGAACTCCCAGGAGCACCACAGGATGATCTCTTCGGCAAAGCGGGACAGGTGCATCATCAGGATCGAGCAGGCAGACAGGAACTCAATGGCAAAATCCCGGTCGGAAACGGAATCCAGCGAGTTGTCCGTGGGCTTGGAAAAGCCCAGCAGCGCCGCGGTGCGGCTGCGGTCGATGGGGTAGGTGGTGGTGGCCAGGGCGCCGGCGCCCAGGGGGCACTCATCCATCCGCTCCAGGCAATCCTCCAGCCGGGTCACATCCCGGCGGAGCATGTTGGCATACGCCATCAGATGATGGCCCAGGGTGGAGGGCTGGGCCCGCTGCAAATGGGTGTAACCCGGCAGCAGGGTGTCCACATGGGCGCTGGCCTTTTTCACCAGCACCCGCTCAAACTCCAGGATGCTCCCGATGATCTCCTGAATTTCATGGCGCACATACATACGGAAATCCACCGCCACCTGATCGTTCCGGCTGCGGGCGGTGTGCAGGCGCTTCCCTGTCTGGCCGATGCGCTGGGTCAGCAGGGATTCGATGTTCATATGAATATCCTCGTTGTCCACGCTGAAGGCCACCTGGCCCGCCTCGATATCCGCCAGGATCGCCCGCAGGCCGGAGATGATCTTCTCGGCCTCCTCCGGCGCGATGATCCCCTGCTCGCCCAGCATGGTGGCGTGGGCGATGGAGCCGGCAATGTCCTGGCGGTACATCCGGGCGTCAAAAGCAATGGATGAATTAAAATCGTTAACTGCGCTGTCGGTTTCTTTCTGGAACCGTCCTGCCCAAAGTTTCATAACCTGTTTACCTCACTCAAATTCAAAATGGAAGCCCTATGCGGCAGCTGTCTCCGGCCAGAGACAGCGCGAGGCGGGGAATGGGCTCCCCGCCTCATCGGTTTGTCCGCGCCTTACTTTTCTTTCTTTGCGGCCACTTTTTTAGCGGCGGCCTGCTTGGTGGCCTTGGTGGCTTTCACTGCCGTTTCGCCCACTTTTTTAGCCACGGTTTTGGCCGCCTTGACAGGGGCCTTTTTCGCAGCCTCTTTCTTTGCCGCCTTGCCCGTCCGCACAGCGGCGGCACGGCGCTCGTCCATCAGGGCCTGCACGGTGATGGGCAGGCCGAACAGCTTGATAAAGCCCTCGGAATCGGCCTGGTGATAGATGGAATCCTCTTCGCCGAAGGAGGCAATGGCGTCATCATACAGCGTGTAGGGAGACCAGACGCCGGCGTTGATCATATTGCCCTTGTACAGCTTCAGCCGGACGGTGCCGGTCACATGCTGCTGGGTGGAGGTGACGAATGCGCTGAGCGCTTCGCGCAGGGGGGTGAACCACTGGCCGTCATACACCAGGTCGGCAAACTTGATGGCCACCTGCTGCTTGTAATGGGCCGTGTCCTTATCCAGCGTAATGGTTTCCAGCACCTGGTGGGCCCGGTACAGGATGGCGCCGCCGGGCGTTTCGTACACGCCGCGGCTCTTCATGCCCACCAGGCGGTTTTCCACCAAATCTACCAGGCCAATGCCGTTCTTGCCGCCGATGTCGTTCAGCTTCAGCACGATCTCCTTGGGGCTCAGGGCCTCGCCGTCCAGCGCCACGGGCACGCCCTGCTCAAAGTCCAGGGTGACATAGGTGGGTTCGTCGGGGGCCTGCATGGGAGAAACGCCCATCTCCAAAAAGCCCTCTTTTTCATACATGGGCTCGTTCCCCGGATCTTCCAGATCCAGGCCCTCATGGCTCAGATGCCACAGGTTCTTATCCTTGGAATAGTTGGTCTCGCGGCTGATCTTCAGGGGGATCTTGTGGGCCTCTGCATAGGCGATCTCGTCTTCGCGGGATTTGAGTTCCCAGAAGCGCCAGGGCGCGATGATGGTCATTTCCGGAGCAAAATGGCGGATGGCCAGTTCAAAGCGAACCTGGTCGTTGCCCTTGCCGGTGCAGCCGTGGACAATGGCGTCGGCCTTTTCCTTTTTGGCGATCTCCACCAGGCGCTTGGCGATCAGCGGGCGGGCAAAGGAAGTGCCCAGCAGATACCCGTCTTCATACACAGCGCCGGCCTGCATGGTGGGGATGATGTAATCATTGACAAATTCCTCCGTCAGGTCCTCCACATACAGCTTGGACGCGCCGGTGGCCTTGGCCTTTTTCTCCAGGCCCTCCAGCTCGTCGGCCTGGCCCACGTTGCCGGATACTGCGATCACTTCGCAGTTATTATAATGTTCCTTCAGCCAGGGGATCAGGACAGAAGTATCCAGACCGCCGGAATACGCCAGCACGACTTTTTTGATCTCTTTCATCGAAAAACGCCTCCGTTAAGTATCTCTTTTCTTTTCCTGCAAAACCGGCCCTTCCAGGAGCCGGATGAAAGTTTACTCGTATTATACCTCTTTTGAATGATTATGCAATAAAAATTTGCTTCATTTTCTAATTTTTTCTATTTTGCACAATCGATACCAGCCGCTCTGCTGTGCTCCTATTGCTTTTGCACATCGATAGTTTTGATATATTCATCGTTTTATGAATATTTATTCATCTTGCCATCATTTTGCACGCTCCTCCTGCATAGTTTTGCGTTTTCCGCACACACTAAGGCGCGAAGAGAACCGCCATGGTTTCTTTTCAATTTTTGATGTGCCCCCCGGTGAAAGGGTCCGAAATGGGTACCGCACCTTTCACCGAAGGGCAAGCTTTTAGGAGGTACTGTTATGTCCAGTTGTTCCTGCACCCCGAACAAGTCCATCAAGTGCTCTGTCACCCAGTGCGCCAACCATTGCAAGGACGGCAATTACTGCGCGTTGAACGCCATTCAGGTGGGCACCCACGAGGCAAATCCCACCGAAGTCAAGTGCACCGACTGCGAAAGCTTCAGACTGTAAGCCGGCCAAAGGGGGAAACTCTGTTTCCCCCTTTGCGCGCCCTTCCCCCAGGGCACGCATTTCCCCGCGCATCAAGCATTTCATGGGTACATAGTTCAAAAGGGATGTGAGGCATTTGAAAAAAGGACTCTACCGCATAGCCGGAGGGGCGGCGGGATGGATCAACGGACTGTTCGGCGGAGGCGGCGGCATGGTGTTGGTGCCCCTGCTGCTGAAGGGCGGAGAGCTGCAGGCCAAGGAAACCTTCGCCAGTGCCGTGGCCATTATTTTTCCCATTTGCGCCGTATCCTTCGCCGCCCAGCTGTTCTTCACTGACTTCTCCTGGGCTGCGGCGGCGCCCTATCTGATCGGCGGGGCGGCGGGCGGCCTGGTGGGCGGCAAGCTGTTCCGCAAAATGCCGCCCCTGTGGCTCAAGCGCATTTTCGCCCTGTTTATCCTTTACGGCGCATGGCGGTATCTGACATGATGGGCTGGGTCATCCCCTGTGCCGTGGGCTTCGGCACAGGGATTCTGTCTGCCTTCGGCATCGGCGGCGGCACGCTGCTGCTGCTGGCCATGACGCTGTTCCTGGGCGTGGACAGCGACACAGCCCGCTGCATCAATCTGCTGTACTTTTTACCCACCGCCCTGGGGTCTTTGTACTATCATAAGAAAAACGGCTATCTTGACAAAACCGCCATCCGGACCGCCGCCCCTATCGGCGCGCTGCTAGCCGTGGCAGGGGCCGTGGCCGCGGCCTATCTGGATACCGGCCTGCTGCGCAAAGCCTTCGGCCTGTACCTCCTTTGGGCCGGCGTGTCGGTGCTGTGGCCCCAAAAGAAGCAGGCAAAGACCTCCAAAAAATCCCCGCCCCCCAGCTGAAAGCGGCACGCTCCCTCCGCCCCTGTTTGGCAACTATGAATGAAAGCGCTCCCAAGGGAGCGCTTTTTTTATCTCTTTCCCGCAGGGCTTTCCCCTTGCACACATCCATTTGCTATACTATAATGAAAGATAACACTTTTCTATCATTGATTGTCGGGGAGGAAAATCCATGCTGCGTATCGACGAGATTCGGCTGCTGCCGGGGGAGGATGAATCGGTGCTGTCTGCCAAGGCGGCAGAGCGGCTGCATCTGCCCCCATCCGCGCTGGAAAGTCTGCGCATTATCCGCCGCTCGGTGGACGCCCGCAAGGGCGTTTTCCTGGTGTATTCCGTCCATGTCAAAGTCCGCGGCGAGGAGTGGGTGCTGAAAAAATGCCGGGACAAGCATGTGTCCAAAGTGATCAAGCAGACCTACGCCCCCCGCCTTTCCCCCTATACCGGGTCCCATCGCCCCGTGGTGGTGGGCGCGGGCCCGGCGGGCCTGTTCTGCGCCCTGCTGCTGGCCCGGGCCGGAGCGAAGCCCATCCTGCTGGAGCGGGGCGCCCCCGTGGAGCAGAGAAAGGAAGATGTGGAATTCTTCTGGCGCACGGGACTCCTCTCCCCTGCCTCCAACGTGCAGTTCGGCGAGGGCGGCGCCGGCACCTTTTCCGACGGGAAGCTGAACACCGGCACCCACGACCCCCGCAACCGCTGGATTTTGGAGCAGCTGGTGCAGCACGGCGCGCCGCCGGAAATCCTGATCGACGCCAAGCCCCATGTGGGCACCGACCGGCTGTTTTCCGTGCTGCAAAGCATACGCGGCGAGCTGCTCTCCCTGGGCTGCGACATCCGCTACGGCCAGCGCCTGTCTGATCTGCATTTGGAAAACGGCCGCGTCCGGGGCGTACATACGGTCTCCTGCAGCGACGGCTACATTGAAACCGACGCCGTGGTGCTGGCCCTTGGCCACAGCGCCCGGGACACTTTTGAAATGCTGCAGCGCCGCGGCGTGCCCATGGAGCAGAAGCCCTTTGCCGTAGGCGTGCGCATCGAGCACCGGCAGGCAGATATCGACCTGGCCCAGTACAAACAGTATGCCGGCCACCCGGCCCTGCCGCCCACATCCTACAAGCTCTCCTGCCGCACCGGGGCAGGACGGGGCGTGTTCTCCTTCTGCGTCTGCCCCGGCGGCCAGGTGGTGGCCGCCGCCTCGGAACAGGGGCGGCTGGTGACCAACGGCATGAGCGAATATGCCCGGGATCAGGAAAATATCAACGGCGGCTTCCTCGTGGGTGTGGGCCCCGGCGATTTTGAAAGCGGCGACCCGCTGGCGGGGATCGCTTTCCAGCGCCAACTGGAAGAGGCAGCCTACCGCGCCGGCGGCGGCAATTTCATCGCCCCGGCCCAGCGAGTGGAGGATTTTCTGCTGCACCGCAGCTCCACAGGCCCCGGTAAAGTCCACCCCAGCTACCGCCCCGGCGTGCGCTGGACCGATCTGCACAGCTGCCTGCCGCCATTCCTCACCGATGCCCTGGAAGAAGCCCTGCCCCTTTTGGGCCGCCGCATCCCCGGCTATGACGACGGCGACGCCGTACTGACTGCGGTGGAAAGCCGCTCCTCTTCCCCCGTGCGCATGATCCGAGATCCCGAAACCTGCCAGTCCCCCATTGCGGGGCTGTATCCCTGCGGCGAAGGCGCCGGATGGGCCGGTGGCATCATGTCCGCCGCCGCCGACGGCATCCGCTGCGCCGAAAAATTATTGGAGGTTCAAGCATGACGACCGGTACCCTTGGAATCAAAGCAGATTTTCTCACCAGCAAACACAAGCAGGAAATCGAGCACATCGCCGCCCACAACGGCCTGAAGCTCCACTATTTCACCGACGAGGCCGACCTGGACGCTTCCATCGGCCAGTGTGAAATCCTCTATGGCTACATCCCGCCGGAAAAACTGCGTCAGGCAGAATCCCTGCGCTGGCTGGCCTGCGCCTCTTCCGGCGTGGAACAGTATCTGGCGGACTACCTTTACGCCGCCCCCGGCGTGATCCTGACCAACTCCGCCGGCGCTTACGGCATCACCATCAGCGAGCATATCCTCATGACGGCCCTGATGCTGCTGCGCCGCATGCCGGAATACACCGCTGTGTCCGCCGCCCACCGGTGGGAAAACCTGGGCCGCATCCGCTCCATTTACGGCAGCGTGATCACCGTGGTGGGCACCGGCGACATCGGCACTGCCTTTGCCCAGCGAGCCAAGGCCCTGGGCGCCGCCCACGTCCGCGGCGTCCACCGCACCAACAGGCTCCTGCCCCGCTGCTATGACGAGAGCTACGCCGTGGAAGACCTGGACTTTGCCCTGGCCGGCGCCGATCTCGTAGTGCTGTGCGTGCCCGAAACCCGGGAAACGGAAAACCTGATCACCCGGGAGCGCCTGGGGCTTTTGAAAAAGACCTCCGTTCTGATCAATGTGGGCCGCGGCTCTGTGCTGGATCAGGAGGCTTTGATGGATCTGCTCAACAGCGGTAAAATCGCCGGCGCCGCCCTGGATGTGACCACCCCCGAGCCCCTGCCGGCAGACCATCCCCTGTGGCACACCAAAAACCTGATCATCACCCCCCACGTTTCCGGTAATATGTCCCTGGACATCACCTGCGACCTGGACGTCAGCATTTTCTGCGACAATCTGACCCGCTATTGCCGCAAGCAGCCCATGAAGCATGTGGTGGAACGCAGCGTGGGTTATTAAAAAAGGAGGAAGTTCCCCATGTTCTTTTTTAACAAAAAAACGCCCGAAGAAAAGGAAGCCGCCCGCATCGCCAAGCTGCGCAAGGCCGAAGGCGACCGCGGTTTCGGCGGCGCACTGATGACCCCTGTCGGCGAACTGGCCCTGGCTGACATCTGCCTGACCCGCCTGCATCCGGAAACTCAAACGCTGGTCGTCCATTGCCAGAAGCGGGAATTCTCCATTCCCTACGCCAATCTGCGCGGCCTTATCTGCTCCAGCGAGGCGGAGATCGCCCGGGGCGAAAGCCCCATCACCGCCGAGGAGATGAACGCCCTGATCGAGGGCGACGCCGGCCAGTTTGTCGGCCCTCTGGACGCAAAGGCCACCCACCGCGCCCGCTGGTTCCTGCGCCTGGATTATGTGGACGAAACCGGCGCGCCCCAGGGGCTCACTTTCATCGCCTACAATATGCGCGGGTTCTACATAGCCAACAACAAGCTCTATGCTGCCGTTCAGTTCGAGGAGTCCATGCAGGACATCGTGTCCCGCTACGCCAACAGCCAGGAGGGCTGACGCATACCGCCCCGCACACACCCATCAGAACGCTCAATTTTGCCCTGCGGTTTTTGCCGCAGGGCTTTTTAAAGAAAATTTTACATTTTCAGGCGCAGAAAACCATTGCACATTGAATCAATTCGCGTTATTCTTAGAATGGGAGCACGGGAAGCTGCCCTGCTCCTATTCTACACTATATCACTACAGGGGGATGATTCCGATGAACAAGAAATGCCACTGGTCGTTGGCCAGCTATTTGATCGGCGACAGTTCCTGGCGTCTGCGCGGTTTTGCCTTGAAGCTGGGCAGCATCATGCCGGATATTCTGGTACACACTTATGTTGTCGGCCACAAGTACGACGCCACCGCCGCACGGGTGGAGGAAAATCTGACCGCACTGCAGGAAAACGGAACCTGGAGCCTCAGCGACTGCTTCCGTCTCGGATACAATCTGCACTTCCTGGAAGATTACTTCACCTATCCGCACAACACCCATTTTGAGGGCGGCTTTATTGACCACTGCCTTTACGAGCACCGCCTGTCCAAGGCCATGAGCAGCTATCTGCGCGAAGAGCGCGGCGCCGACTGCGATGCGCCCGACGCCGGCCGCTCCATCCGCGCCGTGCTGCACAACCACCACGCCGCATACATGAAGTCCACCCCCTCCCCGGAAAACGACGCTGCCTATATCGTCGCAGCTGCCCAGGCGGTTTCCCAGGAGCTGTTCACCGCATTCAGCCGCCAGTCCTACAAGCCCCGCGCACTGGCCTTTATGGCCCGGGCCGGCGTCTGAAATCGATCGCTTTTTGTAATATTCGATCGAATCACAACAGAGAGTATCGGCTTTTCCCGGTGCTCTCTGTTTTTTTCCGCCCCTTTGAAAAAAAACATCCTTCAAAATCGTATTCCTGGTGAAAGCGCAAACGCCGGCCGTGCCGAAAAGGAGATGAGAACCATGCACACACCGCAGCAGCATGCGGAAGCGGAACGCATCGTGCAGACCTACGCCGATCTGATCCTCCGCCTGTGCCGCACCTATCTGAACAACACCCAGGATGCCGAGGATATCTGCCAGGATACCTTTTTGAAACTTCTCAGCGGCAAATACGCCTTTTCCTCGCCGGAACATGAAAAGGCCTGGGTCATCCGCACCGCCTCCAACGCCTGCAAGGATCTTTTGAAAAGCCCCCGCCGCAGCCGCACCTGTCCCCTGGAATCCTGCGCCGAGCAGGCCGCGCCAGCAGAAACCGGCGGCAGCGTTCTGGAGGCTGTTCAATCCCTGCCGGAGGCCTACCGCGAGGTGATCTACCTGCACTACTACGAGGGTTACAGTCTAAAGGAAATCGGCCGCCTGCTGGAGATCCCCGCCGCCACTGCGGGCACCCGCCTGGCCCGGGGCCGCGAAAAGCTGAAATCGATTTTGGAGGATGACTACTATGAAAACTGCATTTGATTATAAACAGGAATTGGATCGCCTGACCTTTACCCAGGAAGAAAAGGAGGCCATGACCGCCCGTCTGCTCTCCGCCGTTCCGGAAAAAAACACCCGCCGCCAGAGCAAGGGGCTGCGCCGGGGGATCGTGGCCGCTGTGGCTGCCGCCGCCTGTCTCACGGTCGCGGCCGGTGCCACCGGACTGCTCAAACTGCCCAGCACCGCCTTCGCCCCCGTCTTTGGCGCCGCCGAAACGGAGATCATCGACCGGATCGGCCACCCCGTGGATGCGTCGGCCACCTCCGGCGGCGTGACCATCACTGCCGACGCAGTGCTGGGCGACAAGTACCACTATGCGGTGGCCTATACCCTGACCAAAAACGACGGCACCGCCTTTGACCTGCCGGACTGCCGCGACCTGCTCTTTGAGGACTCCCGCAGCGATATCGCCACCACCGGCGGCGTGACCGGTTACTCCTACTTCTATGACGCCGATCCCGCAGATAATGCCATCCAGTATGCCGCCATATACGAAACCACCGAGCCGGTGGCCCAGGGAACCGTGGTGCGCGCCCACTTCAAAAATCTGTGCGAGGCAGGCCCCGCCGGAGAAGCCCCCGAACAGTTGATCCGGGGCAGCTGGGCCCTGTCCTTCCGCCTGAATTTTGAAGACCTGTCCACCACCCTGGCCCTGGATACGCCCGTTGTCCTGGCCGGACACGATGCCGTGCTGAATGATCTGACCATTTCCCCCATCGGCCTGAGCCTGTCCTACACCTTCCCCGAGGCCATCCCCATGCCGGAACAGGAAAGCGGCCGGGAGAGCGCAGCCCAGGAAGCGTGGACCGACCTGGTCTTTGGCAGCATCCCCATGGAGCTTCGCCAGAAGGACGGCGTCGTGCTGAACATCCAAAACGCCAGCGGCTCCAGCGAAACCGACGGGCAGGGCGCCATGCACTGCACCAAGGGCGTGACCTTTGACGCCATTCTCCCCCTGGAGGATCTGGAAAGCATCACCATCTGCGGCGTGACTTTCCCCATCTCTGCAAGCTAACCCCCTAAATAAACCACAGGACGCTGTGCCACCGGCACAGCGTCCTGCTGCTTTTTCCTCATTATTTATGCGCTTTTCACGGTCACAGTATATTCCTCCATGCCCGGGAGCATCGCCAGCAGATCCCGCACAGCATGCTCCGCCCGTTCCTGCCCCGCAGTCAGCAGGCCGTTATCCACCGCCTTGCGCTCCAGGTTCTGTTTCTGATCCCGGGTAAAGCCCGTATAATCACTGATGGTGATGGGGTTGAAAATATTGCGGGTTTCGTCGTAAACCTCCAGACTGTCCTCCAGGATCTCATTGGACAGG
The DNA here is from genome assembly GCA_937915065.1 of uncultured Clostridia bacterium. Lineage (GTDB taxonomy): Bacteria > Bacillota > Clostridia > Oscillospirales > Oscillospiraceae > Pseudoscillospira. The sequence goes on along the minus strand of CALDMR010000157.1, from coordinate 9,725 downwards.
ATCTGCGCCGGGGGCAGCACCACCGTCACCTGCCGTCCCTCGGTCTGGATCTCCGCCGCGGCCAGATCCACACCGGCCCGGATCACCCCGTCATAGGACACAATAAAGCTTTTGGTGGTAAAGGGCACCTGCCACCCGTAAAAATCCAGCGTGTTTTCAAACTTCCCCATGTTGGTATAGTGGTATTCCACGGTGATCAGTTCGCTGACCTCCTGGAGCTGCTGCCCCAGCAAATCCGCCGTGATGACCGGCGCCGTCTCCCGGCCGCCCCGCAGCATGCCCACAAAAAAGGCCGCCAGGATCGCCGCCGCCACCAGGGCCGCCGCGATCATTTTCCGTTTCAGATGCCAGCGCGGCATCCCCTCATGCTTGTTTGCCATAGTCCGTCCTTTCTGTCTCTTGTCCGGTCCTGCAAAGATTGGATGGGAAAAGTATACCACGAACGCCCCGTTTCGTCCACCCCGCCCCTTGACAGCGCCCGGGGCGGCGCGTATAGTGAAGGAAACAGAGAGCGGAGGTGCGTTCCATGAAGCAAACCAAGGCAGTCCCCCCCTCCATCGACCAATGGATGCGGGAGGCAAAATCCGCGCCGGGGGCCGAAAATGCGGGCATGTATCTGGTGCACAACGGCGTGGTGCGCGCCACCGCCAAGGCCCGTGTGCGCGAAGGCGATGCATCTGCCCCCCCTGTGACCGGCATGGAGTTTTCATACGACCGGGCAGAACTGGACGCCGCCGTTGCCGCCGCCCGCACGCTGCCGGGGATCTGCTATGTCCGCGCCTGGCTCAACGAGGGGCGCCTGCGCCCCGGAGACGACCTGATAATGGTGCTCATCGGCGGCGACATCCGCCCCCATGTGGTGGATGCCCTGCAAACCCTGGTGGGCCGGATCAAGGCCCAATGCGTCACGGAAACCGAATTATACGACTGAAAAAATCCCTGCGGAGCCTTTGCTCCGCAGGGATTTTTGATGCATTTTTTCGTCCCGTTCAGAAATCCATTTTTAGAAATCTGCATTGCCCACCGTGCGAGGATGGGGGATCGGCCCGGCGAGGCAGGCCTCGCCGGGGGCCTGATTTCATTAGATACGGGACAAATCAATTGCCCCGTATCCAAGGTTTTGAACTCCGTTCAAAACGCTTGCACGCGCAAGGCGCGCCCCATCAAAGATGGGGCCTCGACGTGCTCCCCCTAAAAAGCGGTGCATGCCGAGGCCCCTTTTGTTTCTTATTTAGAAATCTGCATTGCCCACCGTGCGAGGATGGGGGATCGGCCCGGCGAGGCAGGCCTCGCCGGGGGCCTGATTTCATTAGATACGGGACAAATCAATTGCCCCGTATCCAAGGTTTTGAACTCCGTTCAAAACGCTTGCACGCGCAAGGCGCGCCCCATCAAAGATGGGGCCTCGACGTGCTCCCCCTAAAAAGCGGTGCATGCCGAGGCCCCTTTTGTTTCTTATTTAGAAATCTGCATTGCCCACCGTGCGAGGATGGGGGATCACGTCGCGGATATTGCTGACGCCGGTGAGGTACATGATCATGCGCTCAAAGCCCAGGCCGTAACCCGCGTGCTTGGTGCCGCCGTAGCGGCGCAGATCCAGATACCACCAGTAATCCTCGGGATTCATGCCCAGTTCCTTGATGCGGTTCTCCAGCAGCTCCAGGCGCTCTTCACGCTGGCTGCCGCCGATGATCTCGCCGATGCCGGGCACCAGGCAGTCCGCCGCGGCAACGGTCTTGCCGTCGTCGTTCAGGCGCATGTAGAAGGCCTTGATCTCCTTGGGATAATCGGTGACAAACACGGGCTTTTTGAAAATCTGCTCCGTCAGATACCGTTCGTGCTCCGTGGCCAGGTCGCAGCCCCAGAACACGGGGAACTTAAAGTCCTCGCCGCTCTCGGAAAGCAGCTTCACCGCCTCCGTATAGCTGACGCGGGCAAAGTCGGAGGTCATCACATGGTTCAGCCGCTCCAGCAGGCCCTTGTCCACAAAGCTGTTGAAAAACTTCAGCTCATCGGGGCAGCGTTCCATGGTGCGGCGGATGATATACTTGATCATCGCCTCGGCCGTATCCATATAGTCGTTCAGATCGGCAAAGGCCATCTCCGGCTCGATCATCCAAAACTCAGCGGCATGGCGCTGGGTATTGGAATTCTCTGCCCGGAAGGTAGGGCCGAAAGTATACACATTGCCGAAGGCCATGGCAAAGGATTCGGCATTCAGCTGGCCGGACACCGTCAGGTTGGCCGCCTTGCCGAAAAAGTCCTGGCTGAAATCCACCTCGCCGTTTTCCGTCAGGGGGGGATTCTTTGCATCCAGGGTGGTCACGCGGAACATTTCGCCGGCGCCCTCGCAGTCGGAAGCGGTGATCAGGGGCGTGTGGACATACACAAAGCCCCGATCCTGGAAGAATTCATGCACTGCCATGGCCGCCACAGAGCGCACCCGGAACACCGCCGAAAACAGGTTCGTGCGGGGGCGCAGATGGGCAATGGTGCGCAGATACTCCACAGTATGGCGCTTTTTCTGCAGGGGATATTCGGGCGTGGACGCGCCTTCCACCGCGATGGACACCGCCGCCAGCTCCAGGGGCTGCTTTGCCTCGGGCGTCAGCTTGACCGTGCCGCGGACGACCAGGGAGGTGCCCACATTCAGCTTGGCGATCTCCTTGTAATTTTCCAGCTTCCCCTCTTCAAAAACGATCTGCAGGTTTTTGAAACAGGACCCGTCGTTGAGTTCAATAAAGCCAAAGGTCTTCATGTCGCGCACGGTGCGCACCCAGCCGCAAACGGTGATCTCCTGGCCGCCCAGGGTTTCGCCGTCGGCAAATACAGCGGCAATTTCTGTTCTTTTCATATCATAAGTCCCTTCTTTCAGGTCATTTCCGTGAAAACATAGATATTATACCATCTTTGCCCGGTTTGGCAAGGTGGCAGGGGAAAAAACTCCTTGCTTTTCCGAGATTCTTCCCATATGATAGGGCTTGACGGCAGCGCCGTCGGAAAGGAGGGGCCGCCATGCCCCCATGGCTGCAGTCTCTGCTGCTCATCTATCTTCCGGCCATCAATCTGCTGGCCTTTCTCATTTACGGCGCGGACAAGCGAAAGGCCCGCCGGGAACAGTGGCGCGTGCCGGAAAAAACGCTGTTGCTCCTGGCCCTGTTGGGCGGCAGCGCCGGCGCTCTGTTGGGCATGCGGGTCTTTCACCACAAAACCCGCAAATGGTATTTCCGCTTCGGCGTTCCCGCCATTCTGCTGCTGCAGCTGGCCGCCGCTGCGGCCTGGTTCGCCTGGCGCTCCGGCTTGTGGAATGCGCTGAGCGGATTTTGAATTTTCTCCGGAATTCCAGCAAAAAACTTCTTCCGAAAAATTTGACAATATCCCCCGGAATCGGTACAATGACATCGGAAAGAATTCCCTGTTTTTCTCTTGTTTTTCCCGGCCCGGCAGCTGCCTTGGGCCGCAACCATAGAAGAAAGGATGTTGAACGCATGATTTATTCCACCGAAGTACAGCATATGTGCCCCATTGCCAAGGGCGCGTATCACGGCCCCGCCCCCATTCCCGAAGAGGGTAAATGGGTTCAGGCCAAGCAGATCTCCGACATCAGCGGCCTGACCCACGGCATCGGCTGGTGTGCTCCCCAGCAGGGCGCCTGCAAGCTTACACTGAATGTTAAGGACGGCGTCATCGAGGAGGCCCTGGTGGAGACCATCGGCTGCTCCGGCATGACCCACTCCGCCGCCATGGCCTCTGAGATCCTCATTGGCAAAACGCTGCTGGAGGCCCTGAACACCGACCTGGTGTGCGACGCCATCAACACCGCCATGCGCGAACTGTTCCTGCAGATCGTCTATGGCCGCACCCAAACCGCTTTCTCCGAGGGCGGCCTGCCCATCGGCGCCTCTCTGGAAGACCTGGGCAAGGGCCTGCGCAGCCAGGTAGGCACCATGTTTGCCACCAAGGAAAAGGGCCCCCGCTATCTGGAAATGGCCGAGGGTTACTGCACCCGCGTGGCCCTGAACAAGGACGACGAGATCATCGGCTATGAATTTATCAACCTGGGCAAGATGATGGACTTCATCAAGAAGGGCGACGAGCCCGCTGCAGCCATGGAAAAGGCCACCGGCCACTACGGCCAGTTCGACAGCGCCGTCAAATATGTCGATCCCCGGCAGGAATAAAAGGAGGAGGAAGTATTATGGCTTTGTTTGAAAGTTACGAAAGAAGAATCGACAAAATCAACTCCGTCCTCAGCGAGTACGGCATCGGCAGCGTCGAAGAGTGCAAGACCATCTGCGAGGAAAAGGGCATCAACCCCTATGATATTGTCAAGGGCATCCAGCCCATCTGCTTTGAAAACGCCGGCTGGGCCTACACTGTGGGCGCCGCCATCGCCATCAAGAAGGGCGTGAAGTCCGCTGCCGAAGCGGCCGAAGCCATCGGCATCGGCCTGCAGTCCTTCTGCATCCCCGGTTCTGTGGCAGACGACCGCAAGGTCGGCCTGGGTCACGGCAACCTGGGCGCCATGCTGCTGCGGGATGAAACCAAATGTTTCGCCTTCCTGGCCGGCCACGAGTCCTTCGCCGCCGCCGAGGGCGCAATCGGCATCGTCCGCAACGCCAACAAGGCCCGCAAGGAGCCCCTGCGCGTGATCCTGAACGGCTTGGGCAAAGACGCCGCCCAGATCATCTCCCGCATCAACGGCTTCACCTATGTTCAGACGCAGTTTGATTACTACACCGGCGAACTGACCATCGTCCGCGAGATCGCATACAGCGACGGCGAGCGGGCCAACGTCCGCTGCTTCGGCTGCGACGATGTACGCGAGGGCGTGGCCATCATGCACCACGAGGGCGTGGATGTGTCCATCACCGGCAACTCCACCAACCCCACCCGCTTCCAACACCCTGTGGCCGGCACCTATAAGAAGGAATGCATCGAGCAGGGCAAGAAGTATTTCTCCGTGGCTTCCGGCGGCGGCACGGGCCGCACGCTGCACCCGGATAACATGGCCGCAGGCCCCGCTTCCTACGGTATGACCGATACCATGGGCCGCATGCACTCCGACGCCCAGTTCGCAGGTTCCTCTTCCGTCCCCGCTCATGTGGAGATGATGGGCTTCCTGGGCATGGGCAACAACCCCATGGTCGGCGCCACCGTGGCCGTGGCCGTAGCCGTGGCGGAAAGCCTGAAGTGATCGACCTTTTTCTCGTATTTTTTGAAAAAAAGTTCATCTATTTGTTTATCGTTTGAATTTAAGTAGGAAGCATGTCATCACCGCAGCTCAAGTGATGATGTGCTTCCTACTTTTGTGCTTTTGGAGGTAAAACGATGAAGAAAATTAAAATGTGCATCCCAAACGAAAAAACATTTGAAGATGGATTTGAAGAATATATTTTAGATTGTAAAGCTCGCAATTTGCGCGATGGAACAATTTGCCATTATCGAGAATCTATCAAGCAGATTTACAAAAGAATTCCACCCAACACACCGCTTTCCGAACTTTCATCGCAGACAATGGCAGATTTCTACGTTGCATTAAGAGAAGATCCTAATTTAAATGAAGTTTCGATGCAAACTTATACAAGAGATTTAAAGACCTTAATGCGATTCTTTATGAGGTGTGAGTATTTGCCATTTTTTGAAATCACACTACCAAAGGCTGATGAAGCACCAATTAAAACATATACTGATCACGAACTACAGGAACTACTCAAAAAACCAGATATCCGCAAGTGCAATTTTTCAACTTATCGCAGTTGGGTAATTATCAATTTCCTGCTTTCTACCGGTATCCGGCAGAATAGCCTTATCAATCTTAAAATCAGAGATGTTGATTTCGATAATGCCTTAGTCCATGTAAATGTCACTAAAAACCGCAAGCCTTTAATTATTCCCTTAAATGAAGACATTATCAAAATTTTCTGAAGATAGTTCAAGTTTTGGATTTGCTATCTTGGGGGTTTTTATTCCGATTGTTGGTTTAATCCTCTTTCTTATATACGAAGGAAAGAAACCTAAACGAGCTAAGTCGGCAGGTAAAGGCGCTTTGATTGGCTTTATAGCTAAAATCGTTTTATCTATTATATTCTTGTAATTTTGTATGGAGGGATCCCATCGTGCGCCTGCTGATCGTAGAAGACGAATCGCTGCTTTGTACCGTACTCGCAGACCACTTACGTCTATCCGGTTATGCAGTAGATTGTGCATATGATGGCGCAGCCGCACTGAACGCCATTGAAATTGATCACTATGATCTGATGATTCTGGATCTGAATCTGCCGGAATTGGATGGTTTGGATGTTCTGCAGTATGCTCGAAAAAACCATGCCGACATGCGTATTTTTGTTGTAACGGCCCGGAACGGCCTGCAGGATCGGATTCAGGGATTGGATTTAGGCGCGGACGATTATCTGGCCAAGCCCTTTGCATCCGCTGAATTGGAAGCCAGAGTTCGCTCGCTGCTGCGCAGGGAATTTATCACCGCTTCCGCGATTCTGGAATGCGGCAATCTGCGCATGGATCGCAATTCCAGAAAAGTTTATGCCGGAGATGCGGAAATTCCGCTCACCCGTACCGAGTGCAGTATTCTCGAGCATTTATTATGTAATTCGCAAAAGATCGTAAGCCAAGAAACTTTGATGGATCATGTGTACGACAGTCGCTCCAACAGTTTCAGCAATGTTCTGCGCGTTCATATGCACTCCCTGCGAAAAAAGCTCCATGCGGCCCTGGGCTATAATCCAATTATAACGAAAGTCCGCGAGGGATATTATCTGACTCCTGAAACCCTGTAAGCAGAATCCCTCCTTTCAAAGTCAACGACATTTCCTTTGCTGTCACGCAAGAAAAGAAAAAGTCTCCGGAAGCAAAAGCTTCCGGAGACTTTTGGCGCAGCGGGAGGGATTCGAACCCTCGTGGGATTGCTCCCAAACTGATTTCGAGTCAGCCCCGTTATGACCACTTCGATACCGCTGCATGCGGGACAAATAAAGCTTTATTATTATGCCACAAATCTGCGCCGCTGGCAAGGGTGATTCCGGATTTCCGGCCGATTTTTTCTCTCTGCCGCGGTATTTTTCCGGCAAATATTCCATTTTGCATAGATATTCTATAATATAGTCACCATAAACCCTCTTTTTGTTCAAAACCACAAATCGCAAAATTCTTAATGACAAATAGGGCAAAATCATGTATAATAAATAGAAAACTTTTATATTATTGTGAAATCCTTATCAAACTTCTCGTATATTCATGCATATTTTACGCATAGAAAACCGGGGTGCAAAAGCGCTGTTCCGGCAGGTGAAGTCCAATCTCTCCCTGCTTACCACAGCTTTTTGATAAGATTCAAGAACACGAAGAAAGGAAGATTTGTATGAAACTGACCAAACGCACCGCTGCGGTTCTGACCGCTTCCCTGATGCTGGCAGGCGCCCTGACCGCCTGCGGCAACGGCAACAATGACGCACAGCCTTCTTCCAACGGCGAAAACAACGCCAAAGTCTACAAGATCGTCGCCGACAACGCCTTTGCCCCCTTTGAATTTCTGGATGAGGCCAGCGGCGAGTATGTCGGCGTGGACATGGACATCCTGGCTGCCATCGCCGAGGATCAGGGCTTTGCATACGAGATCGATAACTGCGGCTGGGACGCAGCCATCGGCAACCTGCAGTCCGGCCAGGCTGACGGCATGATCGCCGGCATGAGCATCACCGATGATCGCAAGCAGTCCTATGATTTCTCCGACGGCTATTACACCGGCGGCCAGATCATGATCCTCAAGTCCGACAGCGCCATCACTTCTTATGATGAGCTGGCAGGCAAGACCGTGGCTGTCAAGACCGGCACCGAAAGCCAGAAGTTTGCCAACAGCATTGCCGAAGAGTACGGCTTCACCACCGTGACTTATAAGGATTCCCCCTCCGTCTACGCTGCCGTTGCCGGCGGTAACGACGCAGCTGGCTTCGAGGATTACGCCGTAATTTCTTACCAGCTGCAAAACAAGGATCTGGGCCTGAAGATGGTCGGCGATCAGCAGAACTACGCTTCCTACGGCTTTGCCGTGAAGAAGGGCAGCAGCCCCGAACTGCTGGAAATGTTCAACGCTGGCCTGGCCAACATCAAGGAAAACGGCACCTATGACGAGATCCTGGCCAAATACGGCATCGAAGTCGAAGGCTGAGTTTTCCAGCCAACTCCAAAGAAGATAAGAAGTTGATAACCATATGAGCTTGTTCCAAACCCTTCAATCTGCATGGCCCTATCTGATCGACGGCTTTCAAATTACCATCGAGATCTGGCTTTTGTCCATCCTGATCGGTATGGGCCTCGGCCTGATTGCCTGCCTGATGAAGATGTCCCATTTCAAAGTGTTGCAGGCTATTTCCGGCGTATATGTCTGGCTGATCCGCGGTACTCCCATGATCGTGCAGGCCTTCGTGGTATATTTCGGCCTTTCCCAGGCTGCGGGACTGCATTTGAGTCCGTTCACCGCCGGCATGATCACCCTGAGCCTGAATGCAGGCGCCTATCTCTCTGAGATTTTCCGCAGCGGTATTCAGGCAGTGCCCAAGGGACAGTCGGAAGCTGCGCGGAGCCTCGGCCTGAGCGCCAGCCGCACCACCGCAAAGATCGTCCTGCCCCAGGCCTTCAAAATTGCCATCCCCCCGATGGTGAATCAGTTTATCATCACTTTGAAGGACACTTCGATCCTGACCGTGATCGGCCTGGCCGAAATCGTGAACAAGGCCGGCCAGTATATCATGATCCGCTTGGATTATTTCCAGACCTATGTCTGTGTGGCGCTGTTCTATCTGGCCTTCACATCCCTGCTGATGATCTTGGCACATTACTTGGAGAAGAGATTAAGCTATGACAGAAAAAATAGTCGTTCATGATCTGAAAAAGAGCTTCCATCACCTGGACGTCCTCAAAGGCATCAATTTGACGGTGAACGAGGGCGAAGTGGTCTGCGTGATCGGCCCCTCCGGCGGCGGTAAATCCACCTTTCTGCGGTGCCTGAACCGACTGGAGGAAGCCACCAGCGGCCAGATCATTGTGGATGGATACGAAATCACCGACAAAAAGGGGAACATCAACAAAGTGCGCCAGAACATCGGCATGGTGTTCCAGAGCTTTAATCTGTTCGCCCACCTGACGGTGAAGAAAAACATTATGCTTGCCCCGGTGGATCTGAAGCTGATCAGCAAAGAAGAAGCGGAAAAGCGGGCCATGGAACTGCTGGAGCGCGTGGGCCTGGCTGATAAAGCCAACGCTTATCCCCACCAGCTTTCCGGCGGCCAGCAGCAGCGCGTGGCCATTGCCCGCGCCCTGGCCATGAATCCCGATGTGATGCTCTTTGACGAGCCCACCTCCGCTCTGGACCCCGAGATGGTGGGCGAGGTGCTGACCGTTATGAAAGAGCTGGCCGACGGCGGCATGACCATGGTGGTCGTCACCCACGAAATGGGCTTCGCCCGGGACGTGGCCGACCGCGTGATCCTGATGGCCGACGGCGTGATCGCCGAAGAAGGCACGCCCGAGCAGATCTTTGAGCATCCGCAGGTCAAGCGCACCCAGGATTTCCTGGCTGCCGTGCTTTGACCTCCCTCCGGGCAGCGGCCCGCTGATGCATGCAACAAATAAAAAAGCCCCCGGAACCATAGGGTTGAACTGCCCCAGATTGTGCAGACAGTACAAAAAAGAGCCCCTGGTAGGAAATA
>CALDMR010000156.1 GCA_937915065.1 uncultured Clostridia bacterium | reverse complement strand
TCTCGCCGATCTTGTAGTTCACGCCGGTGTAGTACAGAATACGCTCGGTCGTGGTCGTCTTACCTGCATCGATGTGTGCCATGATGCCGATATTTCTGGTGTTTTCAAGACTTGTTTTTCTCGGCATACGATTACTCCCTTACCAACGATAATGAGCAAAAGCCTTGTTGGCCTCTGCCATCTTGTGAACATCTTCGCGCTTCTTCACAGAGCTGCCGAGGTTGTTGGCAGCATCCATGATCTCGCCAGCCAAACGCTCTCTCATGGTCTTCTCGCTGCGAGCGCGGGAATAGTTGGTCAGCCAACGCAGACCGAGGGTCTGGCGTCTTTCGGGGCGGACCTCCATGGGCACCTGATAGGTGGCGCCGCCGACACGGCGGGACTTAACCTCCAGGCTGGGCATAATGTTTTCCATCGCCTGGCTGAATACTTCCAGAGGATCTTTTTCGGTCTTTTCCTTCACGATATCGAAGGCGCCGTAAACGACCTTCTGTGCCACGCCCTTCTTGCCGTCCAGCATGATGGAATTGACCAGCTTGGTCACCAGCACGCTGCCGTATACGGGATCGGGCAGAATTTCTCTCTTGGGGACATTACCTCTTCTGGGCACTATGCTTCCCTCCTTCATATTTATATGATTTCATAGGTACTCGAAGGAAACTGTTTTCCTCCGTGAATGCCTGCCAAAGAGGTCCGTCTTTTATTTCAACAGAAAACCTATTCGGCAAAGCTTTCATTTAATAGCGGGTCTTACTTCTTCTTGGGTCTCTTGGCACCGTACTTGGAACGGGCCTGCATACGGCCGTTCACGCCCTGGGTATCCAGAGTGCCGCGGATGATGTGGTAACGAACACCGGGCAGGTCCTTAACACGGCCGCCGCGGATCATGACCACGGAGTGCTCCTGCAGGTTGTGGCCAACGCCGGGAATATAGGCGGTGACTTCATAGCCGTTGGTGAGCTTCACACGGGCGATCTTACGAAGTGCGGAGTTGGGCTTCTTGGGGGTCGCAGTTCTGACTGCGGTGCAGACGCCTCTCTTCTGGGGAGAAGGCAGATTGGTGGTCTTGTTCTTCAGAGTGTTCAGACCATACTGCATAGCGGGAGAATTGGACTTGAAAGTAGCCTGTTCTCTTCCTTTTCTGACCAACTGGTTAAATGTAGGCATAGGTTCTCTCCTTTCTCACAAATTCTATTTTTAACAGAATATCGAAAAATATCCTGATAAAAACCAAAATACTATTTTTATTTGCCGCTGTCTTCCTTCAGGAGGACAACCACGGCGGCGCCCACGTCGATATCGCAGGCCTGACCGAGCATCGCCATGCTTTCTGCGGCGACCGTTTCGATCTCCGCAGCGCTGCACAGGGCCAGAATCGGCTCCAGCAGCGCCGGGTCAGCATCTTCGGCGAAGTAAACGCGGCGGGCCTCGCCGGCTTTGACAGCCTTCAAAGATTGCTTGACGCCAATGACTTTGCTCTTGTTTTTCAATTCAAAAAGCACAAAAATGCTCCTTTTACCATATAGTTTCGCCATATCCGCGCAGTTTAGAATTATATCATAGCCGGGAAATAGCGTCAATAGGTTTACGCGGAATAATTCTTCGCCTTTTTGGGGATTCTCCGCCCTATTCCAAAGGAAAAAGTAGGAATTTTGCCCAAAGAGGCTCTGTTTTTGGTCGCGGCTCCGCCAAAAATCTCTTTATCAAGGACATTTGTCTCCTCTCAGAAGCCGTTCAACAATACACAACAGGCGCGCCGCTGCTGCGGCGCGCCTGTTGTTTCTACCGGTAAACCGAAAAGTTTTACAGTTCCAGCGGTTCTTCCTGCTCCGTTTCAGGAGCGAAGGTTTCTTCTTCATAGGCCGCAGGCACATCCATGCCCGCAGCGGCAGCCAAAGGCACCTCATCCTTCTGATCCGGCACCAGCTTTTCCGCGTAGCGCCGGTATTTATTCAAACCGGAGCCGGCGGGGATCAGCTTACCGATGATCACGTTCTCCTTCAGACCCACCAAGTGATCCACCTTGCCCTTGATGGCAGCTTCGGTCAGAACCTTGGTGGTTTCCTGGAAGGAAGCGGCCGACAGGAAGGAATCGGTGGCCAGGGATGCCTTGGTAATACCCATGAGCAGCTGCGTATAGGTAGCAGGCTGCAGCTCCCTGCCGTCTTCACCCTTCTCACCGGCAGCAATGCGCTGCTCGATCAGATGGTTGGCGTCCTCAGCCTCGAAGATATCCACCATGGAGCCGGACAGCAGCGTGGTGTCGCCGGCCTCTTCCACCCGAACCTTGCGCATCATCTGACGGACGATGACTTCAATGTGCTTATCGTTGATATCCACGCCCTGCATCCGGTACACACGCTGGACT
>CALDMR010000155.1 GCA_937915065.1 uncultured Clostridia bacterium | reverse complement strand
ATATTTCCTACCAGGGGCTCTTTTTTGTACTGTCTGCACAATCTGGGGCAGTTCAGCGCGCCCGGGGTTTTGATTAAATGACCAGGTTTGTTTTGGCCAGATACACGCCGGTGGCGGTGGCCAGGATCTTGTCCGGCGCGTCGGCGGTGAAGGCCTCGGCGGAAAGATAGTGAACGGTGGAGCCGGGCTTGTCCATATGGGAACGGATGAAAATGGGTCGATCCACGGGGACGGAGCGCAGATAGGACAGGTTCATGGAGATGGTGGGCGTCATGCAGCCGGAATAGAAATGGGCCAGGTGGCCCATGGCGGTGTCGAACAGGACGGCGGTCAGGCCGCCGTGGAGGACAACGCCGCTGGGATTGGCATATTCCCGGCGCATGGCAAAGGAACAGGTATAGGTGGCTGCTGCGGCGTCGCAGGATTCAAAGCGGGGGGCCAGCCAGCTGTTGATGGTGCCGGAAAACTGGGCGGCAACCTGCTCGGCGCTGCCGCGCAGGGCATCTTCCATCTGCTGCTGCGGGGAGTGGGACATCTGTAAAACCTCCTGGTGTATGGGAATCGAAAAAAATTCAGTCACAGGATACTCGTTTTTTTTCTGTTTGTCCAGAGCGGCAGAGGAATTTATGGAAAAAGATGCAATTCCGATACATATATAATATCAAATAGTAAAATATCCTACCGGTGCAGCGGTTTGCAGAAAACGCTACTGATTTGTAACCGTTTTGAAATTGACCGAAGGGCATAACTGTGCTATTTGTATTGGTACAGTTAGAGAAGGAATACTGCTGCGCGCAGGCCGGAGAAGGCCGGCCCGCGGCGCACAGAATGACAGATCGAGAGGTAAGCGACATATGGCAGAAGGAAAGGAACTGCGGCAGGACGGCCTGCCGGCGGAAGAGATCACCCAGGCGGCGGAGGAGATCACGGCCGCCATGGAGCAGGAGCTGGCCGCGCCGGCGCCGGAAAATATGCCGGCCGCGGCGGAAGAAGGGCCGAAGAAGAAAGGGCTGAAAAAGAAAAAGCATCTGGTGCGCAACATCATTCTCATTGTGATCGCTGCCCTGGTGCTGGCTCTGATCGTTTGGGGCTGCATGAAGTTTTTCGGCGGCGGCAGCAATAAGGGCGATGTGATGACGGCCATGGTGGATGTGGGTTCCATCACCAGCACCGTGTCCGGCGAGGGGCTGACCCGGGCCAAGGACAGCGCCAATATGACGCTGACCACCGCCGGCACCGTACAGGAGATCTTCGTGAAGGAAGGCGACCATGTGGAAGCCGGACAGCAGCTGTACAAGATCAAGAGCGACGCGGCGGAAGATGCGGTGCGCACGGCCCAGAAGGAACTGGAGGACTGTGGCAAGGAACTGAAAAAGCTGCAGGAGAACAGGGCAAACCTGACGGTGCGCGCTCCCCACGGCGGCAAGGTGCTGTTCCCCGAGGGGGTGCAGAAGGTGAAGCTGGGCGATAATCTGGGCAGCGGCACCCATGTGGCCACGGTGGTGGACGATTCCAAAATGAAGCTCCGCCAGTATTACAGCTATGCCTATGCCAAGCAGATCAAGGTGGGCCAGAGCGCGGATATTTCCATCCCCTCGGCCATGGCCAGCGTGAAGGGCACGGTGTCGGAGATTCACATGGTGGAGCGCATCAGCGCCGAGGGCTCCAAGCTGTTCGAGGTGGATTTCATCATGAGCAACCCGGGCACCCTGGCCGCCGGTGCGGACGCCAGCGCCACGCTGAAAGTGGGCGGCGAAACCGTGTATCCCTATGAATCGGCCAAGCTGGAATACAACCAGTCCACCGATGTGGTCACCAAAGTGGGCGGACCGGTGGAAAAGGTGAACCTGCGGGAATATGCCAAGGTGGGCGCCGGCGATGTGCTGGTGGTCATGGGCGGCGATGAGAATGACACCGCGGTGTTTGACATGGAAAACCGGATCAAAACGGCCCAGAAGAATCTGGAAGAGGCCCAGAAAGCCCTGGATCTGCTCAATGGCGTGTCTCCCATTGCCGGCACGGTGATGAGTATTTCCATGGAGCCCGGCGCGGAAGTGGCTTCCGGCACCACGGTGATGGTGGTATCCGACACGGCCGTGATCCAGCTGGACGCCAATGTGGATGAACGCAGCATCTCCAATGTGCAGGAAGGCATGAGCGTGGAGGTGAACCAGAACGAAAATGTGTTTATGGGCACCGTCACCTCGGTCAGCCTGACCAGCAAAGCGGAAAACGGCGTGGCCACCTTCCCGGTGGTCATCAGCATCGACAATACCGACGGCAGCGTGCTGGCGGGCAGCTATGCCCAGTACAGCATGGTCACCAGCCAGAGCAATGACTGCCTGATACTGCCGATCCCTGCGGTGAAATCCGTGGAAACGGCGGAAGGGTCCATGTCGGTGGTGTATGTCCATTCCAACGAGCGGCCGGAGAATGCCGTGGATGTGGAGATCCCGCCGGAAGGCGTGCCGGAAACGGGGTATTGGGCCGTTCCGGTGACCACAGGTATTTTTGACGCCCAGAACATCGAAATTATCGACGGCGTGGAGGCCGGCACCGAAGTGTTCCAGCAGGTGATGTACTCCGAGATGTATTAAGGAGGGGCTGCCATGCTGATTCGGCTCAAAGATATATACAAGATCTACGGCGAAGGACTGGAGAGCGAAGTGCGGGCCCTGAACGGCGTCAGCCTGGAGATCGACCGCGGAGAATTCGTGGCCATTGCCGGCGCTTCCGGTTCGGGCAAGTCCACCATGATGAATGTGCTGGGCTGCCTGGATATTCCTACTTACGGCGAATACTGGCTGGACGGCCAGGATGTGCGGGAGCTGTCCGACCGGCAGCTTTCCCATATCCGCAACAAGCAGATCGGCTTTATTTTCCAGGGCTATAACCTGATCCCGGAACTGACGGCGCTGGAAAATGTGGAGCTGCCGCTGATCTATCAGGGCATCGGCCCCGGCAAGCGGGCCCAGCTGGCCCAGGAGGCGCTGGAGCGCGTGGGCCTGGGGAAGCGCGGCGGCCACCGGCCCACGGAGATGTCCGGCGGCCAGCAGCAGCGCGTGGCCATCGCCCGGGCCATCTCCACCCATCCGCCCATTATTATGGCGGACGAACCCACCGGCGCCCTGGACTCCAAAACGGGCCAGGAGGTGCTGGCCTTCCTGCAGCAGCTGAACCGGGAGGGCAGCACGGTGATCCTCATCACCCATGATAACGGCATCGCCGCCACGGCCCGGCGCATTGTGCGCGTGTCCGACGGCAAGATCGTGGAGGACCATGAACAGGAGGTGGATTGGCTGTGAATCTGACCCAGGCATTCAAGATGGCGGTCAAATCCATCTGGTCGAAAAAAATGCGCTCGCTGCTGACGATGCTGGGCATTATCATCGGCATTGCGGCGGTGATGATCATTGTGTCGGTCATCAGCGGCGCGAATGCGAAGCAGATGGAATACTATGAATCCATGGGGACCAACAAAATCACCATCAGCGCCCATCTGAACAACGGGGGCGACGCCTTTGAAGAGGTGTACAATTATTGCAAGGCTCTGGATATGGTGGTGGGCGTTACGCCCACGGGCTATGTGGGCGGCACGGTGAAATACGGTGCGAAAAACAGCCAGAGCATGGACTACCCGCCCAGCATTTATCTGGGCAGCGACCAATATGCCTTGTGCAACAATTTCCAAATTGAGCGGGGGCGGGATCTGAGTTATCTCGACATCCAAAAAGAGAACCGGGTGTGCGTGCTGGGCGCGTCGGCGGCCAAGGCGTTCTTTGACGCGGCAGACCCCGTGGGAAAAGAAATCACCATCGCCGGGGCAAGCTTTTCGGTGGTAGGCACCTACGCCCAGAAGGATTTTATGAATCAGGGATATTCGCTGGATAACGTGATCGTGATCCCCTACACGGCCCAGCGGTATCTGACGGAGTTTTCCGATTTGAGCGAGTTCACGGTGAAGGTCAAAGACTCTGCGTCCATCAATCCGGTCATTACCCTGCTCAACGGACAGTTTTCCGGCTGGGAGCAGACGGGCCGGGGCTATTTCCGGTGCTACAGCGACCAGAGCTGGCAGGACCAGAGCAACCAGCAGGCGCTGATGATGAGCCTGGTGCTGGGCGCCATTGCCGGCATTTCCCTGCTGGTGGGCGGCATCGGCATTATGAACATCATGCTGGTCACGGTGACGGAGCGCACCCGGGAGATCGGTATCCGCCGGGCCATCGGCGCAGAGCGCAAGTCCATAGTGATCCAGTTTTTGATCGAGGCGGCCATGATTTGCGGTATCGGCGGCATCATTGGTATCGCCATCGGATTTTTGGGCACGGCTGTGGCCAGCAAGCTCATTGTGAAGATGGTGCTGCTGCCCTCGCCCCTGATCACGATTTTCGCCTTTTTGTTCTCGGTGGTGCTGGGCATTCTGTTCGGCATGTTCCCGGCAATCAAGGCGTCCAAGCTGCAGCCCGTGGTGGCGCTGCGGGCGGAGTAAGGAGAGATGAAGACGATGAAATGTAAACGACTGTTATCCTGGGCCCTGGTCCTGGTATTGGCGATGGGCCTGGCATTGCCCTGCGCAGGGCCTGCCCGCGCTGCCTCGTTCTCGGATATTTCCGGCGGCGAAACCGCGCGGAACGCGGAAGTGCTGCGGATGCTGGGCGTGATGGAGGGCACCGGCGGCGGCTCCTTTGAGCCGAACCGGGTTTTAAGCCGCGCCGAGTTTGCAAAAATGGCGGTGGTTATGCTGGGCCAAAAGGGCGCCGTGGGCCAGTATCAGGCCTATACCATCTTCCCCGACGTGCGGGCCAGTCACTGGGCGGCGGGGTATATCAACCTGGCGGTGAAGGGCGAGGAGAAGCTGCTGGTGGGCTATCCCGACGGAAAGTTCCATCCGGCGGATCAGATCACCTTTGGCCAGACGGTGACGATCCTGATGCGGATGCTGGGCTATAAGGACAGCGATGTGGGCGCGGTGTGGCCCCAGGGGTACCTGAGCAGCGCCGCCACCATCGGCCTGACCGAAGGGGTGACCCTGGGCGCCAACGCCAAGGTGACCCGCGCCCAGGCGGCAAAACTGTTTTGCAATCTGCTGAAAACGCCCCAGAAAGAGGGCGGCACGGCTTATGCGGAAAAGCTGGGTACCCTGGTGCCGGATGTGGTGCTGCTGAGCGTGGACGCCACGGCAGAGGACGGCACCAAGCATGCCATTAAAACCCAGGACGGCAAGACCTATAAGGTGGCAGACCGTCCGGCGGACGCCTCTCTGGCGGGCAGTAAGGGCACGCTGCTGCTGGGCAGCAACGGCCGGGTGCTGCCGGTGATCCCCGACGAGAGCGAGCGGAAGGATATCACCGTTTCCGAAGCCAAGGCGGATCAGCTGATCGACATGAGCGGAAAACAGTATAAAGTCCATTCCTCCACGGTCAGCTATTACCGCGGCGAGCAGAAGAATTACAGCGAGATCTTTTTTGATCTGCGTCCCGGCACGGCGGTCACGCTGTATTTCGATGCGGCGGGCAACCTGGACTACCTCTTTGCCGGCGCGGCCCGGGCAGAGGATGCGGTGATCGTGGCCGGCCAGGGTAGCACTGTGGGCTTTGAACGGCTGACCGATTCCACGACCTACACC
>CALDMR010000154.1 GCA_937915065.1 uncultured Clostridia bacterium | reverse complement strand
CAGCCTGCAGCGCAGGCTGGGCAATTTCCAGGGTGAAAGAACCATTGGAACGGAATGTAGCGCTGCCGGAGGGACTGGAATAAAGGTAGGTACCGCCGCCGTTATCGCGCTGGACGGTGCTTTCGGACAGCAGAGCCTCGACAAAGGCGCGCTCATCATCGGCGCTGCGGCTATACGAATATACGGCGGGGTATGCCTCGGCCTTCAGCAGGGCGGGATCAATGGAAATCCCGCTGCTGTTCAGCAGGGCGGTGGTCTGGGCGACCAGATTCTGGGCTGCCTGGTGGCGGGCATATTGCCAGGAAGCCACCAGCAGCAGCAAAAACAGATTCAGCAGCAGCAAAATCAGAATCATAATATTTTTCAATCGGCGGGATTCCAAGGAGCATGCTCCCTCCTTTTTTGAAAAGCAGATGTGCCGGTCAGCGGCGCAGCCAGCCCGGGGCGAGCGTATCGCCGCCGTCATCGTAATAACCGCAGAACAATTCGCGGGGAGTGTCACTGTCCCAGGCAGCGGCAACAGCCTGCAGCGAAGGCAGCAGGGCGCGGCTCTGGTCACTGATGGTGTAGCTGCGCAGGTGCAGGGTAAAAGCTGTGATCACATTGTCTTCAATTTGAATTTGAACGGCATAGTCCTCCGGAAATACCACGGGGTAGCCGTTGACCATATAGCCGAACTGCAGAGTTGCGCTGCCATTTTCTCCGGAGGAGGCGGAGCTGAGATACAGGGTGGCTGCGCCGGTTTGATCCCGCAGCAGAGTGTTGGCGGCGAGCCAGGCTGCGTCGGTGCATTCGGCCAGTGTTGCATGTTCGTTCCGGTGTTCTACGGACAGCAGGGCAACGCCATCATCTCCGCCGCTGTACAGCACGGTGCCGTCAGGCGCAAAGCGCAGCGTGCGCATTCCTTGCACCACGACTTCCGTGCCGTTGGATTCTGGATAGCGGGAGTGGGAATGGTGGTTTTTGCGCTGAGATCATAAAGAGAAACGCGATCCTGAATAATTAGGGTATAGGGGAGCAAAGCGTTATATGGCTCCTCTAATAAAAATGCAAATTCCAAAGGGGTTCCGGTGTGGCGCTCCGCAGTATTTAAGAGACTGTCGGAAGGAACTGTGGTGTCCCAGCGGTAATAGGTGTTTTGCTCCGGGTCCCAGGCATACAGGGCGGCTGTGGCGTCCTGCAGGCTGGAAAGGAGCAGCGCACGGGCGGAAAGCTGGGGGCTGCTGCCATTGCTGCTGCCCAGCCACTGCTGGATCAGGGAAAGGGGCAGGGCAGCGGTGAAATCATAATAAATGCTGTCGTTTTCCAGGGCGCGGCGAAATTCTGCGGCATCTACAGCGGCAGCATTGCTGGCAGATCCCAGGGCCTCGCTCAGAAGAGGAGCAAAATCTTCAAATACTTCGCCGCCGGTGGTTTCATTTACCCAGCCGCTGCACATACCGCTGCCGCGAACGGCAATATGAATGGGCTGCAGGCTGTTGATGGTCTCGTCCTGCTGGGGATTTCCCGGATAAGAAACGGTGGAAATCATATTGTCCAGCGCGTCCATCCGCACCAGGCCCGTGCGCAGCAGCAGCAGGCCGGCGGAAAGGATCAAGCAGAGGATCACAATGTTTTGCAGCGTGCCCTGGAAGCGGCGTTTATTCTTCTTCCGCATGGTCATCCTCCTGTGGCTCCTGCCAGATGGGCAGGGTGATGCGGAAGGTGGTGCCGGGGCCGTCCCGCTCCACCAGGGAAATCACGCCGTGATGCTGGGCGATGATTTCGCTGGCAATGGACAGCCCCAGGCCGGTACCGCCGGATTCCCGGGAGCGGGCCTTGTCCACGCGGTAAAATCGTTCAAACACATGAGTGCGGTCTGCGGGGGGGATACCGAGTCCGTTGTCGCTGACTTCCAGCCAGACGCTGTCATTGTCTGCTCCGCCGCTGATTTCGATGCGGCCGCCGTCAGGAGTATACTTGATGGCATTGCCGACGATATTCATAATCACTTGGGTCAAGCGGCCCCGGTCGGCTGTGATAACAGGCAGGGTGGGGTAATTGCGGATCAAAGTGTGATTGTGGCTCTTGGCGGCCATTTCCACAGCGTTGCATACATCATCCACGGCGTCGGTCAGCGGGAAGCGGCTCATGCTCATTTCCATGTGGCCATAGTCAAATTTGGACAGGGTCAGCAGATCCTGCACGATGTGGGTCATGCGGTCTGTTTCGCTGAGAATAACATCCAGAAAACTGTTGGCCATTTCGGGCGGTACATCGCTGGAATCGTGCAGCGTTTCGGCATAACTGCGCACATTGGTCAGGGGGGTGCGCAGTTCGTGGGATACATTGGCCACGAACTCGCGGCGGATTTCCTGATCCTTGCGCTGTTGGGTCACATCGTGGAGCACAGCCAGTACGCCGCCGGAGGTTTCGTTGGAAAAGGGCGTTAAATGAACTTCCAGGATCGTATCGTCCACGGTATACTCGCAGTCCTCGTAAAAAGGGCTGTGCAGCGCCATGACATGGGTAAAATCCACTTTGGCCTGAAACAGATCGTCATAGGTCAGATCGTCCATATTTCCGGCGCGGAGCATCTGCACGGCGGCGGGATTGTACTGCATAATGGAACGGTCGCGGGAAAAGGCCACCACGCCGTCGGTCATGTGCAAAAACAAAGTGGAGAGCTTGTCGCG
>CALDMR010000153.1 GCA_937915065.1 uncultured Clostridia bacterium | reverse complement strand
GGTGCGCCCGCCGCTGTCTGGATCGCCGCAACCGGGGAAATCGGGCCGAGGCGGAATGCGTATGGCGGGTGCTGCTGGGTACGCCCCTGCGGCAGGCGGCCATGGGGGGCATTTCGATCCGGCTTGTTCAGACTTTTGTGGATGTCTGCAACGGTAGATACGGCCAGGCGCTGAAAAGGCTGCTTTCGTGAACTTTATAAAAAGAACCGCCCGCTTTGGCTGATTCTGCCAAGGCGGGCGGTTTTTATGCAGCTGTTATTTTTTGCGGAACATGAAAGACAAGGCAAAAAACAGGGCCAGATACAGGGTGATCGTGGCGCCGGCGCTGGCGCCGATGGAAAAAGAGGTCATCACACCGGCAATGCCGGCAGCCAGGGCGCCGAGAACGGAAATCAGGTGGTACTGGCGCATATTGCGGGCGATATTGCGGGCTGCCGCGCCGGGCAGCACCAGCATGGAGTTGATAACCAGCAGGCCGACCCAGGACATGGACAGAGTCACTACCAGGGCGATGACCACTGCAAACAAAGCTTCATACAGCACCACGGGAATCCCGCGGCTGGATGCCAGAGCAGGGTGGGCGCCGGAGAGGAGCATGCGGTTCAGTCCCAGCAACCAGAAAATGACCACGCCCACCAGAATCAAAAACAGCAGGCCGATCTCGCCGGGCGCCACGCTCAGCACATCGCCGATCAGCAGTGCGTTGAATTTGGTGAAACTTTGGCCGCCCAAAGTGGCGATAAAGATACCCAATGCCACGGCGGTGGAAGAAAAGACGCCGATCACCGTGTCGCTGGACATATGAGCCTTGTGCTGTACCAGGATAAACAGCAGGGCGAACACCACTGCAAATACCACGGCGCAGGGGGTGGGGGCCAGCGCTCCGGCCAGGGTGCCGATGGCCATGCCGGTAAAGGCGCTGTGGCCCAGGGCGTCGGAGAAGAAGCTCATCCGGTTGGTTACCACCATGGTGGACAGCAGGCCGAACAGCGGGGTGATGACCAGGATCGCCAGAAAGGCGTTTTTCATAAACAGCAGGCCATCGGCCTGGGCCCAGGTGAAGGGCAAAAGGGAAAGCAGTGAATAGAGCACTTCCATGGTCAGATCCTCCATTCCTGTCCCAGATGGAACGCTTTGCGGAAGGCGTCGGAATTGAGCACTTCGCGGGGGGCACCGGCGGCCTGAATGGTGCCGTCCAACAGCAGAACCTTATCCACATAGGGATCCAGCATGGTAAAATCATGGGTAGACATGAGGATGGACAGGTCGTATTTGCGGCGGATCTCGTCCAGCATATCCAGCAGCAGCTTCATGCCGTCGATATCCACGCCGGACATGGGCTCATCCAAAATCAGGATATGGGGCACGGGTTCCAAAGCCAGGGCCAGCAGCACCCGCTGCAGTTCGCCTCCGGACAGGGCGCCCACCCGGCGGTCGATCAGCTTTTCCGCGTGAACCCGGGCCAGGCAGGTTTCAACCCGTTCCCGCAGGGCTTTGGGGATGGGCAGGAACACCGGGCGGCGGGAAATGCAGGATACGAACAGATCCAGCACGCTGATGGGATCATTGCGGTCGAAGGCGGGGTTTTGGGGCACATAGCCGAAGGTGGGCTGGGCCTTGGCGCCGGTGGCCAGATAGAATTCCAGCTTGCCGCTGTGGGGAAACTGCCCGAGGATGGACTTCAGCAGGGAGCTTTTGCCCGCGCCGTTGGGACCGATCAGGGCCACGATCTCGCCGCAGTGGATGTGCAGATCTACATGTTCAAAGACCGGGTCTTCGCCCAGCTGCAGGCCCAGATCCGTGGCCCGCAGGCAGCAGGCGCCGTGGCAGCCGATATCATGGAGGCCCGGGTGTTTATCGATGCGCATTTTTTGGTAGATGGTTTCTTTATTCATTGTCCGGTAATTCCTCTCCGCTCAGACCTTCATAGAGCGTTTTCAGATTCTGGAAGTCCCGCTGGCTGTAGTCTCCGGGGCTCATCAGTGTACTCAGTGTGCCGATATCCGTGCCGGTTTCCCGCTGAATAGCCTTTGCCGTGGCGTCAGAACCGTTTTCTTCCACGAAAATCATGGGGATATCATATTCCCGAACCAATTCTACGATTTCTTTGATATCCTTGGCGCTGGCCTCACTGCCGGCCTCTTCTTCCATGGCGCGCAGGATGGTCAGGCCATAGGCGTCAGCCAGATAAGAAAAGCCGTCGTGGAAGGTGATCAGCAATTTCTGTTCCTGGGGCAAAGCGTCAAAGCGGGCTTTCCATGTCTGGAAGTGCGCCTCTGTTTGATCCCGGGGAATGCGGGAAAGGTTTTCTTCCTCGCTGCCGTACCCCAGGGCAGCCAGTCCTCTGGCGGCATTCTCCATCATTTGCAGATAGCGGTGGGGATCCAGCCAGAGGTGGGGATCGTAGTGATCGGCATCCGCTTCTTCGGCGCTGTGGTCGTGGCCGGTATGGCCGGCGGCGGGCAGCAGTTCGATGCCTTGGGAGCAGTCGATGACCGGCGCGTCCACCGTGGAAAGGGCGTCGGTCATAAAGGCTTCCAGACCTGCGCCGTTGATCACGATAACATCGGCCGATTCCAGGGTGCGCATATCATCCACGGAGAGGGTGTAATCGTGCAGGCAGCTGACCTGCTGATCCACCACCAGGGAGACCTCCACCTGCTCCATGGGAGCGGTCAGCGTTTCAAGCAGTGTGTAAACAGGATATGTGGTGGCGGCAATGGTGATGATGTTGTCATCCTCTGCGGGGGTGTTGCCGTCCGCCAGAGCGCCGCAGGCGGTCAGAGACAGGGGTAGGCTGAGGGCCAGCAGCCCTGCAATCATTTCTTTTTTCATAGTTTTCTCCTTATATTGTTCAAGGCTCTGCGCTGCGGCTGCAGCAGGTCTCGCAAACGCCGTAGAACATGGTTTTTCCAGGATTGATGCAGATGTGGTGCTGCCGGGACAGGTGGCTGTACAGATGGGACAGTTCCGCGCAGTCGATATTGACCACTTTGCCGCAGCGCTCGCATTTCAGGGAGAAGAAAATATCGTCCTCCCGGGGGAGATAACGGTAACAGGTGCCGCCCACGCCGTCGATGCTGATTTTGGTGATGGCCTTTTCCTGCTCCAACTTGTCCAGTGTGCGGTAAATGGTGGTCAGCCCCACTTTTTGGTTCTGTTGTTCCAGTGCTTCCGAAAGCTGCTGGATGGTGATATAGGCGTCCGCTTGTTTGCGGATACATTCTAAAATACACTCCCGCTGTTTGGTTTTATACACCTTTCCGGTATTCACGGCGCGGCGCTCCTTTCGTATAAAATGAAAACTTTTTTCATTTTACGCGCGATGCCTGCAAATGTCAAGGAAAATGAAAAGCATTTTCAAATTAAACGAAGATCCGCCCCGGCAGAAAGGAAGAAGCCCTTTCTGCCGGGGCGGGATCATTTTTTTGGGGGGGGAAGAAGATGGAAGTTATGCGTAATAGTTGATCAGGCAGCCGGCCAGAATGATGTCCCGCTCTTCCCGGGTCAGGCCGGGCAAATGCAGCGTAACGGCAGTTTCTTTGCCGTTTTGGAGCAGCATGGCGGGTACGATTTCGCAGCTCTGTTCCAGGGCGGCGCGGATGCCGGGAAGATAGATTCGGTCGCCGGGTTGGATTTGATAGGCAGCCAGATCCGGCAGTATAAAGGGGAGCATGCCCCAGTTGACCACATTGGAGCGGTAGCGCTTGGTGGCATAGTCTTCTGCAATGTTGGCACAGCCGCCCAGCACGCGCTGGCAGGATGCCGCCTGCTCCCGGGCGGAACCGTCGCCGGGGCGCATGGCCAGTACCAGGGTGCCGAGACCGGTGGCTGCGGCGTCGTGGCCTGCCAGCGCTTCCTGCACGGCGTCCGTCAATTCGCCCTTGCGGCGCAGCAGTTCCAGCTCTTTAACGGCCTTGGCCCGGGGAACATACTGGGGATCTTTCCGGCTCAGGGTGAACTCGGACAGGCGCAGGGGATTGGAGCGGTAGGACGAAGTTTCGCCCGAGGGGATCAGCTCGTCGGTGGTGGTGACGGGATCATAGATGGCGGCAGCCACCGTCAGCAGCAGATTTTCGGGCAGCGCGATCTGTTCGGGCCAGTCGGTGATGTTGGTGCCCAGGATCAGTTCCGCATCGGGCTCCGGCTTGCCCACGCCGTAGTAGACCCGGGCCTTGTAGGAGCTGTCGTCAAAGTCGTAGAGTTCCTCGCTCCGGTCGGCGGGGATGCAGTCCAGTTCCGTGGCGGCGGTAAGCACGCCGCCGTTGAGGGCGGTGGCGGCGATGGAACGGGCATCCATCAGGGCCACATAGGATACCTGGCCGTCAGAGGGCTTGGAGCCTTCGCGGTTGGGGAAGTTGCGGGTAGAGTGGCGGATGGAGAAAGCACCGTTGGCAGGCACATCTCCGGCGCCGAAGCAGGGGCCGCAGAAGCAGGAGCGGATGGAAGCGCCGGCACTCATCAGGTCGGCGATGGCGCCGTTTTTGGTCAGCGCCTGCATCACGGGCATGGAGCCGGGATAGCAGGACAGCCAGAAACTGCCGCTGCCGGTGCTTTGGCCCTTCAGGATCTCTGCTGCGCGCATCAGGTTTTGATAGGTGCCGCCGGAGCATCCGGCAATGACGCCCTGGTCAACGGTGAACTTGCCGTCCTTGATCTTGTGCAGCAGGGACTCCGGCCGGGTTTTCAGGGAAAGCTGATCCATCACCATT
>CALDMR010000152.1 GCA_937915065.1 uncultured Clostridia bacterium | reverse complement strand
TCCTGAAAGTTCCGGGTGGAACAGGCCGCCCGGAGTACTGAAATCCGGATTTCCAGAAACTGGAATCCCTTGACTTTTGGGAAAATCAAGCGGCAACAAAGTTGTAACTTTTGTTACCTGGCTCAAATACAAGCGTTATTATACACATTTACACCACACTTGTCAAGTTTATGGGCTTTTTGAGCGGTGATGTTCCCCACTTTTACAAAAAATGCTGTGAAACTAAATGAAGAAACTGGTAAAAGTATATGCAATAGTTACAAAATAATTACAAAAAAGAGGGGGCGTTATAAATTATGGTAAACCGCTGCGAAAAAGAATCAAATTCAGATAAAACAGGTATTTTTTTGGAAGTTCCGGAAAAAGGAAGTTGAAATATAGTGGAAGAAAATGGAAAAGGACTGCTTTTGGAGCCAAAAGCAGTCCCTGAAAATAGGGTAGACGGAAGATTCAGTTTTCACCTTCGTGTTCCAGTTCGGCCAGGGCCTCGGCATACACTTTCTTGCCCCGTTTATCCAGGGCGGCGGGATCGAAAGCGGCCATCATGTCGGGGCGGCGGCGCAGGGTGCGCTTGTAGGATTCCTTTTTGCGCCATTCCGTCACCTTCTGATGGTTGCCGGAAAGCAGGATCGGGGGGACGTGGCGGCCGTGCCACTCTTCGGGGCGGGAATATTGGGGATATTCCAGCAGGCCGTCCCAGTGGGACTCTTCCATGTAGCATTCCGCGTCGGGCAGCACGCCGGGCACCAGGCGGCAGACCGCATCGGCCAGTGCCATGGCGGGGATCTCTCCGCCGGTCAGTACAAAGTCGCCCATGGAGATCTCTTCGTCCACGCATTCTTCGATGAAGCGCTCGTCGATCCCCTCGTAATGCCCGCAAACCAGCAGCAGCCGGTCATACTCTGCGGCCAGGCGCTTGGCGGTGGCCTGCCGGAAAGTTTCGCCGCAGGGGGAGAAATAGATGGTGTGAATACGCTGGCCGGCTTCGTCGCAGATATGCTTCCAGCACTGGTACAGGGGATCGGCCTGCATCACTGCGCCCCGGCCGCCGCCATAGGGATAGTCGTCCACCTGTTTTTGCTTGTTCAGGGTATAGTCCCGAATTTGGTGGCATTCGATGCGGATATAGCCCCGCTCCGCTGCCCGGCCCAAAATGGACTCGTTCAGCATATCGCCCACTACATCGGGAAAGAGGGTCATGATATCAATTCTCATCGGTGGCCATTCCTTTCAGCAGGTGGATCGTCATGGTATTTGCATCCAGATCCGTGTCTGCAATGACGGCGGGAACCGCAGGGATGAGATACTGCTTTTCGCCCTGTACGACCAGCACATTGTTGGCGGGGTAGATCAATACATCTTTGATCTTGCCAATTTCCGCGCCGGTCTCGGCGTCGATAACGGACAGCCCCATCAGTTCTGCATTGAGGTAGCGGCCTTCGGGCAGGGCCAGGTCTTCTCGCCGGACAGAAAGGACTTTGGTTTTCAGGTGCAGGGCGCTGTCCATGTCCTCCACGCCGGGCAGTGTCAGCAGGACGCTGCCTTTATGGATGCGCACACTTTTGGGTTTCACGGCGGCACCGTCCAGATAGAGGGTTTTAAAATCAAGGAACTGTTCTGCCTCGTCGCACCAGGGCTGCACCTTTACCTCGCCTCGCACGCCGTGCGTGTTGACGATCTGGCCCACTTCAATAAAATCAAGCTTCATAAGCTGCTCCTTTGTTTCAAGAATACCTTTATTATATAAGGAATCTGTCGTTTCGGCAAGGGGCGCGGGGCGGCCTTTTTATCTTGGGAGCAGATGGCCGGGGCGGCGCCAAGCGAACGGAAGATGGCATAGCCCCCGTGGGGGCAAGGGGAAAGGGGAGAATGGGTGCTGCGGGTTGACATCTGCGGGAAGCGGATGGTAAGATAAAATGAATTTATAAAGAGAAGGAGAATGTGCCGGTCGAGGTGGCCGGCCTATGGGGGAAGGCATTATGAGAATCCAATTATCTGATCATTTTACCCTGGGGCGCATGCTGCGTTTCACGCTGCCGTCTATTGTAATGATGGTTTTTACATCCATCTATAGTGTGGTAGACGGGCTGTTTGTATCCAATTTTGTGGGAGACAATGCCCTGGCAGCCATCAATATTACCATGCCCATGTTTTTGATTTTGGGCGCCTTTGGCTTCATGCTGGGCACGGGCGGCAGCGCCGAAGTGGCCCGCACCATGGGCGAGGGCAGGGAGGAGGAGGCGAAAAGCTATTTTACCACGCTGACCATTGCAGTGGCGGCGCTGGGTACAGTGCTGAGCCTGATCACCATTTTGTTTATTCGCCCGCTGTGCTTCTTCATGGGGGCCAATGAATCCCTGATCGAATACTGTGTGGTATACGGCGTGATCTGCCTGGTGGGCAATATTCCCTATATGCTGCAAACTTTTTTTCAATCTTTTTTCATTACCGCGGAAAAACCCAAATTGGGTATGCTGCTGACCATTGTCAGCGGACTGCTGAACATGGTGCTGGACTGGCTGTTTATCGCGGTGCTGGAATGGGGAATTGCCGGCGCTGCGGTGGCAACATCTGTGGGCTGTGCAGTGGGCGGCATCATTCCCTTGTTTTACTTTGCCCGAAAAAATACCAGCCGCCTGTGTTTTGTGCGGCCGAAATTCCATGGACGGATGCTGCTGCGCAGTTCCGTTAACGGCTCTTCTGAAATGGTATCCAATGCATCCCGGGCGCTGACCACCTTTTTGTTCAACATTCAGCTCATTCGTTTGGTGGGGAACGATGGCGTGACGGCGATCACAGTGATGCAGTATGTTAACTTTGTGTTTATCGCAGTGATGATCGGCTTCTCTGTGGGGGCTGCGCCGGTGATCGGCTATCATTACGGCGCGCAGAATTGCGGAGAACTGAAAAATCTGTTCCGCATCTGTATGACATTTATTCTGCTTGCTTCTGCTGCGATGTTTGTGCTGGCCCAGGCAACGGCCATTCCCCTGGTGGCGGTCTTTACCAATCACCAGGCCCTGTATGAAATGACGCTGTACGGTTTCCGGATTTTTGCCGTGTCTTTCCTGGTGGTGGGCGTCAATATTTTTGCTTCGGCCTTTTTTACCGCCTTGTGCAACGGTAAAATTTCTGCGGCCATCTCCTTTGTCCGCACGATTGTGTTTGAAGCCGGAGCAGTTCTGCTGCTGCCAGTGTTTTTTGATGTGGACGGCGTCTGGATGGCCCTCCCCGTGGCCGAGGGACTGACATTGATCATCTCGATTGCTTGTCTGCTCTTTTTCCGAAAGCGGTATGGATATGCCTAAGTAAGCGCCCGCCCTGCAATTTTACAGGGCGGGCGTTCCTTATGGCATCA
Source organism: uncultured Clostridia bacterium (assembly GCA_937915065.1). Taxonomy (GTDB): domain Bacteria; phylum Bacillota; class Clostridia; order Oscillospirales; family Oscillospiraceae; genus Pseudoscillospira. The sequence continues at coordinate 9,839 of CALDMR010000152.1, read as the reverse complement.
GCATAGTATATTTTTTCAATTTCGTGTGGGGAGCGGCAATACAGTCGAAGCGGACGGCCTTCCCTGTCAGCGAATAGTCGGGTTTGACATCGGCCAGATACGGGCCCTTGGGCGGGCGCTTGATCACCAGCTTTTGGGGCCTGGCCTGGATTGCAGCCAGGAGAAGCTCTTTTTCGTCCATGCAGGGGATCTCCAGCTTTTGAATCACCTGCAGTTTCTTTTTGACCAGGGCGCTTTTTTGGCGGGCCGGGAACATGGGATCCAGCAGGATGACGTCGGGAGGGGCGTTCAGCTGCTGCATAGCCTGGATGCTGTCGGCCTGGAAAAGCTGCATCCGTGCAACGATATCTGCCAGCTCCGGTGCATGTGATGCCCGGCGGAGGGTATCCCGAAGCAGCTCGTAAATGACCGGATTGCGTTCATAGAGACGCACATGAAAGCCTGTGGCTGCCAGCAGCAGAGAATCTTCGCCGAGCCCTGCTGTGGCATCGATGGCCGTCAGCGGTTCCGGGGCATTTTTGATGCGTGCAGCCCGCACCAGCAGTTCTCCGGCCAGGCGGCTCTGCTTCAGGCGGGGCAGCATATGAAGGAAGTCGCCCCGGAGCATTTGATCGCCGGCGTGCAGCGCCAGCCCGTCCTCGTTCAGCTGCAATTCCAAATCGGGAGAAGGGGCCTCCGGGGATACAGGGGGGAAGAGGGCGGAAAGGCGGGCTGCTGTGTCGGGATCGCTTCTTTCCGGTGCGATGCGCAGTGGGATCTGCTGTGTTGGCGTGCTGATATGATCCATAGTACTCATCCTGTCGTTCTAATCTGATAAGGATACTATAGCGTATTTTGCGATAGGTTGCAAGGCGGGGGATCTGCCCCCCTGTTTTTCTAAAGAAGAGGCAAAAAAACTGTGATTCGAATCCTCGAATCACAGCTTTTTGTTTAGTCTACGATATCGACCGAAACCTTAACGCCGGTGCGCTGGGCATAGGAGCGGACCACCGTGCGGATTTCCTTGGCGATACGGCCCTGGCGGCCGATCGCCTTACCCATATCCTCGGGGGCCACACGCAGCTCCAGCGTCAGCTCGTCGTCACCGGGGACTTCCGACACGCTTACGGCGTCGGGATTGTCCACCAGGTTTCTGGCGATGTAGAGCAGCAATTCTTTCATGCCAACCCCTCCAGATTACATAGCCTTTGCCTTTTTCAGCAGAGCTCTGACGGTCTCGGTGGGCTGAGCGCCGGTCTTGATCCAAGCCTCAGCGCGCTCCACATCGATCTTGATCTCAGCGGGATCCGTGCAGGGATTATAGGTGCCGATCTCTTCGATGAAACGACCGTCCCGGGGGAAGCGGGAATCAGCAACCACAACTCTGTAGAAGGGAGCGCTCTTGGCGCCCATTCTGCGCAGTCTGATTTTAACCATGAAATTCACCTCCAAATATTTGATCAGAAAGACTTTATATAAATGCGTCGATCTTTGGGATCAAAGCTACATTTATCTGAATTAACGCAGGCGCTTTTTGCGGCCGAAACCGCGCAGCCCGCCGCCGAAGTTGCCGCCCATACCGCCGCGGCCAAACTTGCCCTTGCCTTTATACATCTGCTTGGCGATCTGATTCATCATGTCGTACTGTTTAAGCAGCCGGTTCACATCGGCCACTTCCAAACCGCAGCCGGCGGCAATGCGCTTTTTGCGGCTGGCATTCAGAACGTTGGGATTATCCCGCTCGTAGGGCGTCATGGACAGGATGATGGCTTCGCTGTGGGCCAGCACCTTGGGGTCCAACTCTGCGCCCTCCAGCTGCTTCCCCATGCCGCCGGGCAGCATGGAAGCGATCTGGGAGATATCGCCCATTTTTTTCATCTCGCGCATTTCGTCCAGGAAGTCTGCCAGACTCAAGCGGCTTTTTTTCAGCTTTCGGTCCAATTCCTCCGCTTTTTTCTGGTCGATGGTCAACTCTGCTTTCTCGATCAGGGAAAGCACGTCGCCCATGCCCAGAATACGGGAGGCCATGCGGTCGGGGTGGAAAGGCTCGATCATATCCAGCTTTTCACCGGTGCCGGCAAATTTGATGGGCTTGCCGGTGGTGGCCTTGATGGACAGGGCAGCGCCGCCGCGGGCGTCGCCGTCCAGCTTGGTCAGCAATACGCCGTCGATCCCCAGGGCTTCATCAAAAGCAGTGGCGGCATTTACGGCATCCTGGCCGGTCATGGCGTCCACCACCAGCAGGATCTCGTTGGGATGGACGGCAGCTTTGATGTTTTTCAGCTCATCCATCAGAACTTCATCGATATGCAGGCGGCCTGCGGTATCGAGGAATACAATGTCATTGCTGTGGTCTTTGGCGTGCTCCAAGGCGGCTTTGGCGATCTCTACGGGATCGCCCTGGCCCATTTCGAACACGGGCAGCTCCAACTGAGCGCCGACCACTTTCAACTGCTCGATGGCAGCGGGGCGGTAGACGTCGCAAGCGACCAACAGGGGGCGCTTGCCGTAAGTCTTGCGCATCAGGCCTGCCAGCTTGGCGCAGTTGGTGGTTTTACCGGCGCCCTGCAGACCCACCATCATAACCACGGTGGGAGGGTGAGGAGCCATCGTCAGCTTGGCGTTGGAACCGCCCATCAGTGCGGTCAGCTCGTCGTTGACGATTTTGATGACCTGCTGGGCGGGGGTGAGGCTGTCGAGCACATCGCTGCCGACGCAGCGCTCGGTAACAGAGGCCACAAAGTCCTTGACAACTTTGTAGCTGACGTCGGCCTCCAATAGGGCGAGACGTACCTCGCGCATGGCCTCCTTGACGTCGTTTTCAGACAGGCGGCCCTTGCCGCGCAGTTTTTTGAACGCAGCATTCAGTTTTTCGCTTAAACCTTCAAATGCCATGGGGTTACTCCTTCAGCGTTTTCACCGATGCGAGAATGGCGCCGGTCTGTTCTGAAATTTGATCGTTGTCATATTGATGGCGGTTGACCGCTTCGATTTGCCGGGCGGCATCCTCTATGGTGGCCAGCGCTTCCCGCGACCGCAAAAAGCGGCGCATGAGGCCGGTGCGATCTTCCACCTCGGTCATAACGGCTTCGGCCCGCACGATCACATCGCGCACACCCTGGCGGGAAATGCCGTAGTTTTCGGCAATTTCGGCCAGAGAAAGGTCTTCGTTATAATACAGGTCGAAGAACTCTTTTTGCCGGTCCGTCAGCAGTTCTCCGTAAAAATCAAAGAGCATCGTCATGCGATACGGCTGATTCTTCATGGAGAGCACCTCTTTCTGTAAAGTGTGTTCGCTTTACAACGCTATGTATTTTACTAAACTATGCGGGGGATGTCAAGGGGGATTGGAAAGAAAATCGATCTTTTTTTGCCCTTTTGGCGGAAAGAACGGGGGATTCCGGCAGAAAAGACGGGGAAAGGAAAGATTCTGTGAAATCCCTTGTGAAATATGCCGGAAGCCTGTATAATACATACTATATAAAATTGGCGCTTTTTGCGCCGCTGGAGGGACTCACCGATGGAAGTGCTGCGCCGCAGGCTGATGAGCGGAGTGTATCTGACCTATATTCAAGAGCGAAAATTTAAGACAAACGTACTTTCTGCCCAGTTGATCGCGCCGCTGGAGAAGAAAACGGCGGCGGCCAATGCGCTGCTGCCTGCGGTGCTCCGCCGCGGCACGGCCCGTTACCCCGATATGCAGACGCTGTCGGCGGTGTTGGATGGATATTACGGCGCCCGGGTCAGCTGTACGGTGCGCAAAAAGGGCGAGAATCAATGCGTTGGCTTTGTGGCCAGTTTTGTTGACGATCATTTTATCCCCGGAGGCGAAAAGCTGCTGGAGGGCGTGGCGGAGCTGCTGGGAGATTTGTTCTGCAATCCGGCCACCCGCAGCGGCCGCTTTGTGCCGGACTATGTACAGGGAGAGCGCACTAATCTGATCGACCAGATTCGGGGGCAGATCAATGATAAGCGCGTATATGCCTCTGCACGGCTGATGGAGGAGATGTGCGGGGGCGAGCCGTACGGCATTAGCCGGCTGGGCGGCGAAAAGGAAGCGGAAAAATTGACGCCTGCCAAGCTGCATAAACGCTATGCTGCGCTGCTGAGTACAGCGCGGCTGGAGTTGTTTTATTGCGGCAGCGCGCCGGTGCAGCGGGTGGAGCAGGCGCTGCTGAGTGCTTTCCGGGATCTGCCCCGGGCGGAGCTGGCGCCGCCGGCGGCCACAATGCCCCATCCTGCTGCTGCGGAGGTTCGCCGTGTAACGGAATGCATGGATGTGACCCAGGGCAAACTGTCTATGGGATTTTCCTGCACGTCGCCGGACTATCCGGCCCTGCTGCTGTTCAATATGATCTATGGCGGCAGCGCAACGTCGAAATTGTTTTTGAATGTCAGAGAAAAAGAATCGCTGTGTTATTACGCTTCGTCGGTGCTGCACCGGCAGAAGAATTTGATCACCCTGTCCAGCGGCATTGAAGTGGCGGACTACCAGCGGGCGTATGACGAGATCCTGGCCCAGCTGGACAAGGCCCGCCGCGGCGAAATTGAGGACTGGGAGGAAGAAGGAGCCCGGAGCACCATCCGTCATGCCTTCCGTGTCATGGGCGATAGCCTGGGGCAGATGGAAGATTTCTATCTTGGCCGGGCGGCCACGGGCAGCGAGGATACGATCGAGGGATTGGCGGCAGATCTGGAGAGCGTCACGCGGGAGCGGATGCTGGCCGCGGCAGAGGGGATCGCTTTGGATACGGTCTACTTCCTGAAGAATTATGAAAAGGAAGAGGTGAACGAAGGGTGAAAGAAACGGTTTATAAAAAACTGGAAGAAAAGGCATACCGCGCCCAGTGTGCCAATGGCCTGCGCCTGGTCGTGGTGCAAAAACCCGGATTTGCCAAGAGCTATGCCTTTTTTGCCACAAATTACGGCGGTATGGATATGCGTTTCTGCCTCAATGGCGAGTGGAAGGATACGCCGGCGGGGGTGGCCCATTATCTGGAGCATAAAATGTTTGACACAAAGGAGGGCAACGCCCTTCAGGAACTGGCAAAACTGGGCGCTGAACCAAATGCGTTTACCAGCGATGCCATTACGGGATACTATTTTGAAAGCACGGAGCACTTTGAGGAAAGCCTGCGCATCCTGCTGTCCTTTGTTTCTGTTCCCTACTTTACCGCCGAGAGCGTTGCCAAAGAGCAGGGCATCATCGGCCAGGAGATCCGTATGATTGAGGACAACCCCGACTGGCAGGTGTACTCGAATCTGCTCCGGGGCCTTTATCAGAATCATCCGGCCCGGATTCCGGTGGCCGGCAGCGTGGAGTCCATTGCCGCCATCACGGCGGAGACGTTGTACGACTGTCACCATGCCTTTTACGATCCGGCCAACATGGTTTTGTGTGTGGTGGGTGATGTGGATCCGGCGCATATTTTGAAAATTGCGGAAGAGGTGCTCCCGGAGAGCAGACATCCCGAAATTCAGCGGGATTACGGCGCGGAGGAATCGCCTCTGGTGGCATTGCCCGCCGTGGAGACCAGTATGGAAGTGTCCCAGCCCCTGTTCCTGTGCGGATACAAATGTGCTCCGGTGCCGGCGGGGGAGGATTATGACCGCTATGATCTGATTGGAAATATGGCCTGCGACGTACTGTTCGGAGAATCCAGCCCGCTATACAACCGGCTGTATGCCGAAGGACTGATCAACGGCGATTTTGGCGGCGGGTACGATATCCTACCCGGCATTTCCTATGTGGTGACGGGCGGCAAAAGCCTGAGTCCGCGCAAGGTACATCTGGCCATTGTGGAGGAGGCGGAACGCCTGGCCCGGGAGGGCGTGGACGAGGGCCTGTACCAGCAGGTGCGCAAGGCGACATACGGCTCCCTGCTGCGGGGGCTGAACTCTTTTGAAAGCATCGCTGTGGGCTGCGCTGAAAGTGTGTTCCATGGCTGTGATTATTTCAGATTCCCGGAGGTCTTTGAAACCATTACGAAGGCCGATCTGGAACAATTTATTGCGGAGTATATCGTGCCCGATCGGGCGACCATCTCCATTGTACATCCCAAGCAGAAAGTTGAGGTAGCAAAGCATTGAATCAGTTTATGCGGGAAATGCCCGTCAGTTTTCCCGGCTTGTTTCCGGGCCTTGAGATCAACATTGACCCTGTGGCTCTGCATATCGGCCACGGTGTTTACTGGTACGGCATTATCATTGCCGCGGGCTTTTTGCTGGCGGTGTTGTTCTGTGCCCGTCGGGCCCATCGGTATGGCATTGAAAAAGATCATCTTTATGATCTGCTGATCGTGGCCACGCCTTTGGGTATCATCGGCGCGCGGCTGTATTATGTAATTTTTTATCTGGATTTGTTCCGCAATGCCGACGGAAGTTTCAGCTTTTCCAAGGCGATCGCTATCTGGGACGGCGGCCTGGCCATCTATGGCGGCGTGATCGTGGCGGTGCTGACGGTGTTTTTCTTCTGCCGGCATAAAAAGATCAGTGTGGGCGCCATGCTGGATCTGGGCTGCATGGGGCTGCTGATCGGTCAGATGATTGGCCGGTGGGGCAACTTTGTCAACCGGGAAGCCTTTGGCGCGGAAACGACGCTGCCCTGGCGCATGCGCCTGTGGGAGAGCGCGGATCAGTTTATTGAAGTGCACCCGACCTTCCTGTATGAAAGCCTGTGGAATTTGCTGGGGCTGCTGCTGATCGTATTCGTGGTGGAAAAAGTGCGCAAATTCGACGGCGAAAACTTTTGCTTTTACCTGTTCTGGTATGGCCTGGGCCGTGCCTGGATCGAGGGATTGCGCACCGACAGCCTGTATCTGTTCGACTGGACCATCTTCGGTGCGCCCATCCGTGTGTCGCAGGCACTGAGCGTGGTGCTGTGTGTGGCAGCGGCGGCTGTGCTGATTTATCAGCTTGTATGGAAAAAGCATGATCCGCAGAAGCTGTATGTCAATCAAGTTCAAATGGGGGAAAAAAGCAGCGATGGCAATTAAAATGGACGGCAAGGCGCTGGCCGGGAAAATGAGAGCGCAGATCCGGGAAGAGGTGGCAAAGCTTTCCCGTAAGCCCACATTGGCGGTGATTTTAGTGGGGGAGGACCCTGCGTCCCAAGTCTATGTGCGCAACAAAGAGAAGGATTGTGTGGAGTGCGGCATTCTGAGCCAGGGTTATCGTCTGCCCGCGGAGACCAGCGAGCAGCAGCTGCTGGATCTGATCGATGTGCTCAACGGCAACGAGGCAGTGGATGGCATTCTGGTGCAGCTGCCGCTGCCCGGCCACATTTCCAAAGAGAAGGTGATCCGTGCCATCCGTCCGGATAAGGATGTGGATGCCTTTCACCCCTTCAATGTGGGTAAGATCGTCACCGGAGAAGAGGGCTTCCTGCCCTGCACACCGGCCGGAGTGATGGAACTTCTGGCAGAGTATCAGATTGAGATCGAGGGGAAAGAATGTGTGGTGCTGGGCCGCAGCAACATTGTTGGCAAGCCCATGGCGCTGCTGCTGCTGCGGGAGAATGGCACGGTGACGGTTTGCCATTCCAAAACCCGGGATCTGAAAGAAACGGTGCGCCGGGCAGATCTTCTGGTTTCTGCCGTGGGTAAATACGGCATTGTGACCGGGGATATGGTCAAAGAAGGCGCTGTGGTCATCGATGTGGCCATGAACCGCAATGCCGAAGGGAAACTCTGCGGCGACTGCGTATATGAGGAAGTGGCGGAAAAGGCGTCTTACATCACGCCGGTTCCCGGCGGTGTGGGCCCCATGACCCGGTTGATCCTGATGAAGAATACGCTGACCGCCGCTAAGGCGCACATTGAAAAGTAAATTACAGAAAAACGCAGCTTGGGCCTTGACAAAAGTGTTTTCCATATGCTATGTTGAATATGCTATATGACTGACGGAAGTGGGAATACCACATGGAGTATAGCATCAAGAAGCCGACCGTCTGGGCACACCTGTTTTTTGGTGTGCCCTTTTTTATTTTTATAGGGCCGATTTAGAAAAAGGAGAGGACGATTTTATGGCAACGTACAAGAGTGACATTGAAATTGCACAGGAGTGCAGCATGCTCCCCATTCGTGAAGTGGCGGAACAGGCGGGGATCAGCGAAGAACTGCTGGAGTATTACGGGAAGTACAAGGCAAAGCTGGACATCACCGCGCTGAAAAATGCCCCTCAAAAAGGAAAGCTGATTTTGGTGACGGCCATTAACCCCACCCCCGCAGGCGAGGGAAAGACGACCACCAGCGTGGGTCTGGCCGACGGCCTGCGTAAAATCGGCAAGAATGCCATGCTGGCCCTGCGCGAGCCCTCTCTGGGCCCGGTGTTTGGCGTGAAGGGCGGCGCTGGTGCCCATGGAGGATATCAACCTCCACTTTACCGGCGACTTCCATGCCATCGGCGCAGCCAACAATCTGCTGGCCGCTATGCTGGATAACCATATTCAGCAGGGCAACGCCCTGGGAATCGATGTGAAAAAGATCACCTGGAAGCGCTGCGTGGATATGAATGACCGCCAGCTGCGCAATGTGGTGGACGGTTTGGGCGGTCGCATGCAGGGCGTGCCCCGGGAAGACGGATTTGACATCACGGTGGCCAGCGAAATCATGGCGATTTTCTGCCTGGCCACGGATCTGATGGATCTGAAAGAGCGGCTGGGCAAGATCATTGTGGCCTATACCTACGATGATAAGCCTGTTACGGCCCATGACTTGAAGGCGGAGGGCGCCATGACCGCCCTGCTGAAAGATGCCATCAAGCCGAACCTGGTGCAGACGCTGGAGGGAACGCCCGCCATTGTCCACGGCGGCCCCTTTGCCAATATTGCCCACGGCTGCAACAGCGTGGAGGCCACTACTACGGCCTTGAAGCTGAGCGATTATGTGGTTACGGAGGCCGGCTTCGGCGCCGATCTGGGTGCGCAGAAGTTCCTGGATATCAAGTGCCGCCTGGCAGGGCTGAAGCCCGACGCCTGCGTGATCGTAGCCACGGTGCGGGCGCTGAAGCATCACGGCGGTGTGGCCAAGGCTGATTTGAACCAGGAAAACCTGGAGGCGCTGAAGAAGGGTCTGCCCAACCTGCTCAAGCATGTGGAAAATATTACCCGGGTTTATGGCCTGCCTGCGGTGGTGGCCATCAATAAATTCTATACCGACACCGACGCTGAGCTGCAGATGATTGCCGATGCCTGTAAGGAGTACGGCGTGAATGTGGCGCTGTCCGATGTGTGGGCCAACGGCGGCAATGGCGGCCGGGAGCTGGCCCAGGAGGTTGTGCGCATTATCAACGAGGAACCCAACAATTTCCATTTCTCCTATGCCGACGAGCTGAGCCTGAAGGAGAAGATCGAGTCCATTGTGGTCAATATTTACGGCGGCAAGGGCGTGGTTTATGAGAGCGTCGCTGAAAAAGAATTGGCAAAGCTGGAAGCCCTGGGCTTTGGCCGTATGCCGGTGTGCATGGCCAAGACCCAGTACTCCCTGTCCGATGATGCTTCTAAACTGGGTGCGCCCAAAGACTTTATGGTAACGGTCAAAAAGGTGAAAGTATCCGCCGGCGCCGGTTTTGTGGTGGTGCAGACCGGCGACATCATGACCATGCCGGGCCTGCCCAAAGTTCCTGCGGCAGAGAAGATCGATGTGGATGAAAACGGAGTGATCACCGGCCTGTTCTAAGGCATGGTCATGATCGCCGCTTTGCGGCGTACAAGGTTTTGGCTTGCCAAAACCTTGGCGCAGGCGGAATTCATTTCCGCCGAGCATATTGAAAGCAGGGGTCCCCATGAGGCAAGCCGCATGGGGCGCCATGCCGGGCCTGCCCAAAGTTCCTGCGGCAGAGAAGATCGATGTGGATGAAAA
>CALDMR010000151.1 GCA_937915065.1 uncultured Clostridia bacterium | reverse complement strand
GATGACCGACAAAACAGCCCGTCTATTTCACGACAGAACAGGCCGTCTGCGACATATCGTTGTCCGCGCAAAGCGTGCACTGGCAATTCTGGGCTTGACTATTTTTGCCTTTGGCGGTATCATCATAGCATGCAATCGAACTTTAGTTCCTGTTTTTTCTCAGAACACTGCCGAGAAACAGACTTGCTATGTGATCGATGCCGGCCACGGCGGAGAGGATGGCGGTGCTGTTTCTCCTGATGGCGTGGTAGAAAGCACCCTTAACCTGGCCATTGCTCAAAGAACCCGGGGGCTGCTGTCCTTTCTCGGCACATTTACCACTATGACCCGCAGCGGACAGGAGGCAATCTACAGCCCCGGTGCCGTAACTCTGAGGGAAAAGAAGCGTTCCGATCTGGAAAACCGGGCGGCGCTGGTGAACCGCTGCGAGCACGGGATATTGGTCAGTATCCATCAGAACAGTCTGCCCTCTGCGCCCTCTGTTCGGGGCGCCCAGGTGTTTTTTAACAGTGCCGCCGGGGCAAACATCCTGGCAGAACAGGTTCAGCAGGCTCTGAACGAAAGCGTGAATGCGGCAGATCACGCCAAAGATGCCAAGCAGATTGCTGCGTCCATCTATCTTATGCAGCAGATCGATTGTCCCGGAATTTTAATTGAGTGCGGCTTTTTGTCCAATGCTGCAGACACAGAAAACTTGCAGAACAGCGCCTACCAAACCAAACTGGCTTTGGCTACGGCAGCTGGTATTCTGCGCTATGAAAACGGAGCATCAGAATATGAAAGCAAATAAAACTTCATTTTATTGCACAGAATGCGGCAATGAATTTCCCAAATGGTCCGGCCGGTGTACGGCTTGCGGTGCGTGGAATACTGTGGTAGAACGCCCTGCCGAGGAAAAGCGCCGCAGCGGAAAAAGAACCCCTGGCATGGCGGTTTTTGCAGGGCGGCAGGCCCGTCCTATCACAGAGCTATCCACTGCAGAAGAGCTGCGCTTTGCCACGGGTATGGGGGAACTTGACCGCGTACTGGGCGGCGGCGCTGTAAAGGGCTCTCTGGTGCTGGTGGGCGGCGCTCCCGGCATCGGCAAATCCACGCTGATGCTGCAGATCTGCGCTCAGCTGTGCAGCACAGGAGACGTACTGTATGTATCCGGAGAAGAATCAGAGCACCAGCTGAAAATGCGCGCAGAACGGTTGGATGTATGCAATCAAAACCTCTATGTCCTGTCTGAAACCAACCTGTCTGATATCCTTGAATCGGTACATACTTTGAAGCCCAGCATCTTAATCATTGACTCGATCCAGACCATGTGCAACGATGCCCTGGATACGCCTCCCGGCAGCATTGGCCAGGTAAAGGACTGCACCATGACGCTGATGCAGCTGGCAAAAGGGGAGGGGATCACCGTTTTTGTCATCGGCCATGTCAATAAGGAGGGCTCTATTGCCGGCCCCAAAGTGCTGGAGCACATGGTAGACTGCGTGCTATATTTTGAAGGCGACCAGCATATGAGCTATCGCATCCTGCGGGCTGCAAAAAACCGATTCGGCGCTACCAACGAGATCGGCGTATTCGAAATGGCGGACAAGGGCCTGGCTGAGGTGCCAAACCCCTCGGAAACCCTGTTGTCCGGCCGTCCGGAAGATGCTCCCGGCACCTGCGTTACCTGTGTAATGGAGGGGGCCCGGCCCGTTCTGGCAGAGATTCAGGCCCTTATCTCACCCACGGCTTATTCCAATCCCCGCCGTACCAGCAACGGCCTGGATTATAACCGCACAGCTATGCTGATGGCAGTGCTGGAGAAACGGGGCGGCCTGAAGCTGTCCAACTGCGACGCCTATCTCAACGTCGTCGGCGGTCTTTCTTTGGACGAACCTTCAGCTGACCTGGCCATTCTGATTGCCCTGGCATCCAGCTATTTGGATGTTCCTGTCCGAAACGATCTGGCAGCTATCGGCGAGGTTGGTCTTACCGGCGAGCTGCGCAGCGTACAGAATATCGGTCAGCGCTTGTCAGAAGTGCGCAGACTGGGCTTTCGGCAATGTGTGGTGCCTTGGCAAAAGACAGATAAACTAACAGATCTGGATGGATTGACGCTGATCCGTGTAAAAAATATCAGTCAAGCCCTGCAGGCTGTGCTCGGCAGCAGTCGGTAAAAAGTCGGATATAAAGCGCTCCCCGAAAAACATTGGTTTTTTCGGGGAGCGCTTTATCAAAACTTCTTTCAGCAAGATTCGTCTTCTTCTGATGATTCGTTATGTTCCGTTTTGCGGTAGCGGCCGATAGGATTTGCCCGGGCAGCAGTACGCAGGCCCTCGTTGTCAATATGGGTATAGATCTGGGTAGTATTCAAACTTTCGTGTCCCAGCACCTCTTGCAGCGTGCGCACATCTACGCCGTTCTGAAGCATCAGGGTGGCAGCGGTATGGCGCAGCTTGTGAGGGGAGTAGCGCTTGGCATCCAATCCGGCGGCAGCAGCCGTTTTTTTGACCAGGTTTTGAATGGTGTCTACACTGATACGGCGATGGTTGCGGGACAAAAATAGCGCATCCTTATCTTTTGGATGAACATTTGTTCCATCTCGAACAGCCAAATAATCCTGTAAAGCCTGCTGACAGGCGGGATTGAGGTAGAGGATGCGTTCTTTGTTTCCTTTACCCAATACCCGTATTGTTTCCGGCGTCAAATCCTTCAAATTCAATCCGGCCAGCTCTGATACCCGCATACCGCAGCTCAGCAATAGCAGCAGCATACAAAAATCCCGCTCAGCATAGGGGCCGTCGACTGCATCCAACAGTTTAACCGCGTTTGATTCCGTGAGATAAACCGGCAAACTTTTGCGCAGGCGCGGAGAGTCGATATCGGCCGCAGGATTCACCGTCAGTAAATCCCGCTTCAGCACCAAATATTCAAAGAAAGAGCGCACAGCCACTAATTTACGGGCCCGGGCAGGCACACCCAAACCCATTTGCTGCTTTCCCTGGCGATCTCGGGCCAACCAGGAAAGGAAATTGTAAATATCCGTTTTTTTGATGGCCCGCAAAAAGGACAGATCGATATCAGAAATGGGAATCTCTTCAAAAGGCGTATCCCGGGAAACCAGTTCGTGATCCCATTTAATGTAGCGCAAAAACAGGCGCAAATCAATGTAGTAGCCATCCACAGTCCGGGTGGAGTGATTTTTAATGGTTTCGTGGTATTGTAAAAAATCCCGCACCAAGGGCGGCGCTTCCAAACGGTAGTCCACAGCAGCCATGGTAAAGCAGCACCTCATTTCATAAATTCCCGCCGAATTCCACTCTAAATTCGGTTAAATATCAATTTAGCCGAATTCAGTATAACATATCGAAGCATCGGCTGTCAAGGTTGGGATCCTCTTTCTGATTTCTTCTCCGACGATAAAATGCTACCCGGTAAGCACCGGCATCATGGCGCATCCCATCTTCCGAAACGACGGAAAAGCCCTGGGTTCTCCGGCCGGAATGGTTCGATCCATTTCCGCAGGAAATTGCCCAGACTGCGGCGGAATACGACCGCCATAAAACGGATTGCTGCTCTTTAGAATGCTGTATGTATAATTCCTTTCCAAGTAAGGCGGTTCACTGCATTGATTCTCTACTGCGATCCATGCATATGGGCCATCAATTCCTGCTGAATCACTTCTCTTGCAGGCGGAGATTGAATTTGCGCGCAGACACGGGCACCAAAGGATGTAGCACACTCCTGCCCATCCATACCTTTGCCTCCCTTCTTTTCCCCCTTTTTTCAAAATCGAACAAATGTTTATATCATTTCAACTCCACACGCTACCAGCGCCTTTTCCATTTGGCAGGAATAAGATTTCCGCG